>JASBSH010000108.1 GCA_030149025.1 Actinomycetales bacterium
CGGCGCAAGGTCATCATCCTCGGCTCCGGACCGAACCGGATCGGGCAGGGCGTCGAGTTCGACTACTCCTGCGTCCACGCCGCCTTCGCCCTGCGGGACGCCGGTTTCGAGACCGTCATGGTCAACTGCAACCCCGAGACCGTCTCGACCGACTACGACACCTCCGACCGGCTCTACTTCGAGCCGCTCACCCTCGAGGACGTGCTCGAGGTCGTGCACGCCGAGCAGCGCAGCGGCGAGCTCGTCGGCGTCATCGTCCAACTCGGCGGGCAGACGCCGCTGGGCCTCGCGGCGCGGCTGCAGGCAGCCGGCGTCCCCATCGTCGGCACCAGCCCGGAGGCGATCACTCTTGCGGAGGACCGGGGTGCTTTCGGGCGGGTGCTCGCCGAGGCGGGTCTGGTCGCGCCGAAGCACGGCACCGCAACGACGTTCGAGGAGGCGCGGGCAGTAGCGGACGACATCGGCTACCCGGTGCTCGTCCGGCCCTCGTTCGTGCTCGGTGGGCGCGGTATGGAGATCGTCTACGACGAGCGCCAGCTCGCCGACTACCTGGTGCGGGCGGGCGAGAGCCACGTCGTCATCAACCCGGAACACCCGGTCCTCGTCGACCGCTTCCTCGATGACGCCATCGAGATCGACGTCGACGCCCTGTTCGACGGCGAGGAGCTCTACCTCGGTGGTGTGATGGAGCACATCGAGGAGGCCGGTATCCACTCCGGCGACTCCGCATGCGTCCTGCCGCCGGTCACGCTCGGCCGCGCTGACGTCCAGCGGGTGCGCGAGTGCACCGAGGCCATCGCCCGCGGTGTCGGCGTCCGGGGGCTGCTCAACGTCCAGTTCGCCCTCGCGGCCGACGTCCTCTACGTCCTTGAGGCGAACCCGCGCGCCAGCCGCACGGCACCGTTCGTCTCCAAGGCGACCGGCGTCCAGCTCGCCAAAGCGTGTGCCCGCGTGATGCTGGGGTCGACGATCGCCGAACTGCGTTCCGAGGGTCTGCTTCCCGCCAACGGTGACGGCGGCACGCTGCCCCTCGAAGCGCCTGTGTCGGTCAAGGAGGCGGTGCTGCCGTTCAAGCGGTTCCGCACCCCGGACGGCAAGGTCGTCGACACCCTGCTCGGCCCGGAGATGCGCTCCACCGGTGAGGTGATGGGCATCGACGTGCACTTCCCGGCCGCGTTCGCCAAGTCCCAGAAGGCGGCCTACGGGGGACTGCCCACCAAGGGAACGGTGTTCGTCTCCATCGCCGACAGCGACAAACGCGCCATGGTGCTACCCGTCAAGCGCCTCGTCGATCTCGGGTTCACGGTGCTCGCGACCGAGGGCACCGCCGAGACGTTGAGCCGCAACGGCATTGCTGCTTCCACGGTCCGCAAGCACAGCGACGGGCCAGGACCGGACGGCGAGCCCACGATCGTCACCCGAATTCTGAACGGCGAGATCGACATGGTGGTCAACACGCCCTCCGGACCGGTCGCGCGTGCGGACGGGTACGAGATCCGGGCCGCGACAACGTCGGTCGACCGGCCGATGATCACCACAGTCCAGATGCTGGCTGCGGCCGTTCAGGCGATCGAGTCGATGAACGGGGACGCCGTCAGCGTGCGTTCGCTGCAGGACCATGCGGCCGCGCTCCACGAAGTCTGGGGGCAGTGACCGACGTGGCGGGTTCCGCCTACCGAGCGCTGTTCGACACCGTCCTTCGGCGGCTGGACGCCGAAACGGCGCACCGCGCGGCCTTCGGGCTGATGCGGGCTGTCGCCGCCGTCCCGGGGGCCGCGCGGCTGGGCGCGCGGCTCCTCGCGCCCAACGACCCGGTGCTTGCCGTCGAGGCGTTCGGTCATCGGCTGCCCGGGCCGCTCGGCATCGCCGCCGGGTTCGACAAGGACGCCCGCGGTGTGGACGCCCTGGCCATGCTGGGCTTCGCGTTCGTCGAGGTCGGCACGGTGACAGGCCAGGCACAGCCCGGTAACCCGCGTCCGCGGCTGTTCCGGCTCGTGGAGGACCGGGCCATCGTCAACCGGATGGGCTTCAACAACCACGGCGCCGTAGCCGCGCGTCGCCGGTTGGACGCCCGCCGCCGTCGCCGCGGGACGTTGCCGGTGGTGGTGGGCGCGAACATCGGCAAGACGAAGGTGGTTCCGGAGGAAAGGGCCGTCGACGACTACGTGCTCAGCGCCCGTGAGCTGGCACCGGTCGCCGACTACCTCGTGGTGAACGTCAGCTCACCCAACACGCCCGGCCTGCGCAACCTCCAGGCGGTCGAGCTGCTTCGCCCCCTGCTCACCGCGGTGCGCGAAGCCGCCGACAGCGCCGCCGGCCATCGTGTGCCGCTGCTCGTCAAGATCGCCCCCGACCTGGCCGACGAGGACGTGCTGGCGGTGGCCGACCTGGTGCTCGAGCTCGGTCTCGAAGGCGTCATTGCGACGAACACCACCATCTCGCGCGACGGGTTGCGTTCCACAGCGCAGGAGGTCGAAGGTGTTGGGGCGGGCGGGCTTTCCGGACCGATCCTGCGCGACCGCTCGCTGCAGGTACTTCGTCTGCTGCGCGAACGCCTCGGTGACCGAGCGCTGATCATCTCCGTCGGTGGGATCAGCACCGCCGCCGACGCCTGGGACCGGATCCGTGCCGGCGCGACCCTTGTCCAGGCCTATACGGCCTTTGTCTACGGCGGTCCGCTGTGGCCGAGCCGGGTCCATCGCGGGCTGGCCCGACGCCTGCGGTTCGACCCCCCGCAACGTCAGCGCGAGGGTGGGTCGGGACCCGCACTTGCGCTGACGCAAGGGGGTGGGGCGAGGTGAGCGAGAAGGCGAGCTTCGGCACCCGCTTGCGTGTCGCCGTCCAGAAGCATGGTCCGTTGTGTGTGGGGATCGACCCGCACCGGGGGTTGTTGCACGCGTGGGGGCTTGACGACGACCTGCCGGGCCTCGAGCGGTTCGCGATGACCGCGGTGGAGGCGCTGGCGGGCAACGTGGCGGTGGTGAAGCCGCAGTCGGCGTTCTTCGAGCGGCACGGTTCGCGTGGAATCGCTGTGTTGGAGCGGGTTCTCGGCGATCTGCACACCACTGGGACATTGACCATCGTGGACGCCAAGCGGGGTGACATCGGGTCGACGATGCAGGCGTACGCGGACGCGTACTGCGGCGCCGACTCGCCTCTGGCCGGTGACGCGGTGACCGTGTCGCCGTACCTGGGGTTCGCGTCGCTGAGCCCCGTGCTGGATCAGGCGCACCTGACCGGTCGCGGTGTGTTCGTGCTGGGGCTCACGTCGAACCCGAGTGGGGCGCAGGTGCAGCACGCGGTCGGGTCGTCCGGCCGCGCCGTGGCGGCCGAGATCGTGGACGCCGTCACGGACGAGAACGCTGCTCGGCTCGGCCCCGGCGCCGGGTCCGGTGACCTCGGGTCGGTGGGGCTGGTTGTCGGGGCAACGGTCGGGGATGCGGTGGTGCGGTTGGGGATCGAGCTGGCGGCATCGCGTGCACCGTTGCTCGCGCCGGGGATCGGGGCGCAAGGCGCGACGGCGGAGGATCTGCGGCGCGTGTTCGGTGTGGCGCGGGCCAACGTGCTGGCGTCGTCGAGCCGTGAGGTGCTGTCGGCGGGTCCGGGTCTCAAAGCGCTGCGGCAGGCGGCGCATCGGAAGGCCGAGGAGTGCCGCGCGGCCCTGTCCTGAGCGGCTTTATGGCGGGTGGGATGGGCAACGCCGTCAGCAACATCTTCGGCAAGCTCGGTGTGACCAGCCGTGCCGAAGCCGTCGCGCGTGCCCGCGACCACGGCGTCACGCCTAGCTAGCGGTTGACGGCCGGGTTGGCCGAAGATGCTCGGCTGCCCTCGGGCGTCAGGCCCAGATGTACTCCTCAGAGATCGCGCCGTCGCGCCACTTCGCGACGGTGACCATGCGACCTCCGCCTTCGAACTCGCCCACTACACACGTCCACTCCCCGGAACCGAAGGCGATCGGGTGAGCGATGATCTGGGGTGGCGTCCCCCCCGCGGACTCTACGTACGCCTTCATCGCATCGATGTGCTGCTGGATGCCCTTCGTCGTGGGTTGCCCCTTCCAGTCGACCAGGACGTCGTCGGTGTGGTGGTTGGCAAACACGCCGTCCCAGTCGGCGTTGTTCCACCCGGTGAAGTCAAGGTCGTCCATGCCCTTGAGGTTCCTTTGGACCGGGCCCTCGCTCATGAGCGTCGTCCTTCCTGGTGCCTGACGGGTGATCCATGTCCGAACGCACGTTGCGTGGTCGACCAGACGAACGTAGCCCCGTGAAGGGTCCGAGGACCAGGGGCCGCAAGGCGTCAGACTGGCCGTTGCAACGGCGGTTGAACGAGGAGGTCCGATGAAGGTCGGGGTGATCGGTGTGGGCGCCGTCGGGTCGGCCGCCACCATGGCCCTCCTGGCCCGAGGGTGCGCCCGCGAGATCGTGCTTGTCGACAAGAACGGCCCGCGCGCCAAGGGCGTGGCGTTGGACATGGGCTACGGGCTGCCGCTGTTGCCGCCGGTGAACCTCAAAGCCGGCGGCGCCACCGACCTTTCCGGCGCGGCCTTGTTGATCATCACCGCGGGGGTGAACGAGGCGGCCGGCGGCGCCACTGATCGCAGCGACCCGTCAGGGCGGCTGCGCCTACTGGATCGCAACGCCTCCATCTACCGGGAGCTGGTCCCTGAACTGGTCGCCGCCGCGCCGGGGTCCACGATCATGGTGGTCACCGACCCACCGGACCCGCTGGCGGAACTGACCCGGAGCCTCGCGGGACATGACCGGGTGTTCTCTACGGGCACGGTGCTGGACACCCTCCGGTTCAGGGTTCACCTGAGTCAGGTCCTGGGGGTGGGTCCAAACGACGTGCAGGCTCATGTCGTCGGGGAGCACGGCACGAGCGCGGTACTTCTGTGGTCATCCGCGACCGTGGCCGGTGTACCGGTTCTGGACATCCTGTCCCGCCACGGTGGGCCGGCGGCGGACCATGTGCGCGAAGACGTCGAGTCCGAGATCCGGTATGCCAACATCAACATCATCGAGGGCATCGGCGCCAGCCAGTACGGAATCGGGGCTGTTGTGGGACGCCTCGCGGAGGCGGTCCTCCACGATGAACAAGCACTCTTCACGGTGGCGGCCCACGACTCGGATCGCCGGGTCACCCTGTCGCTGCTGTCAGGACTCGGCGCAGACGGGGTTACGCGGACGTACCTTCCGGCCATGAACGAGGACGAGCGGCAAGCGCTCCAGCGCAGCGCCGAGATCCTGCGGCAGGCAACGGCCACGATCACGTGACCTGATCCAGGTTTCGTTGCAGTAGCAGTGACCGGGACACCCGCCAGCAGCGCGAGACGCCGAGCACCACGAGAAGGCGAGCCGGATCGAGGAGCTGCGTGACGTCGTCCATGTCCGTCGTTGGACGGGACTCGTAGCTGCTTCGCGTGCGCCGTGTCGACGACCTGGCCGGGATCGCTGACACGGGTGCTGGCACGTGAGGACGCGCTCGGGTCCGGGCGGGCCGGGCGGTACCTTTGCTCACCAGACCTGCGGAAAGTGCCGGGTGAAACCGGCGGTCTGGTGAGTAAAGCCGTGTCTGGTGAGCAAGGGGAGGGGGCGCGTTGCCGCCTGGAGTCCCGACTCGCTAGGTTCGGCGCTCGGCCACTTTCCAACTGGCCGAGCCGGACCGACGAGTGAGGTGAACCTTCCGTGGCGCTTCCGCCTTTGACCCCCGAGCAGCGTGCCGCGGCGACCGAGAAGGCAGCCCTCGCGCGGCGTCAGCGGGCCGAGGTGAAGAACAAGCTGAAGTACGCCCAGGGCTCCCTCGAGGAGGTCATCAAGGAGGGCCAGGTCAACGACGCCATCGGCAAGATGAAGGTCAGCGCCCTGCTGGAGTCGATGCCCGGCGTGGGCAAGGTCAAGGCGCGCCAGATCATGGAGGAGATCGGCATCTCCGAGACCCGGCGCGTGCGCGGCCTCGGTGCGCACCAGGTCAGGGCACTGGTCGAGCGCTTCAAGCCCTGAGCCGTGTCCGACGCGTCGTCGTCGCGATCTGCAGAAGTACAAGATCACGCCGTGAGTGGTGGATCTGCAGAACTGCAAGATCACGCCGCGAGTGGTGGATCTGCAGAACTGCAAGATCACGAGAGGGAGGGGCAGGGGGGAGAGCGCGGCGGCCCGGCGCGGCTGACCGTCCTCGCCGGGCCGACCGCGGTCGGCAAGGGCACGGTCGCGGCCGACGTCCGAACCCGCTACCCCGAGGTGTGGCTGTCGGTGTCGGCGACGACGCGCCCGCCCAGGCCGGGTGAGATCGAGGGCGTCCACTACTACTTCGTGGACGACGCCGAGTTCGACCGCATGGTCGCCAGCGGCGAGCTGCTGGAGTGGGCGGTCGTCCACGGCCGGCACCGGTACGGGACCCCGCGCCGTCCGGTCGAGGACGCGCTCGCGGCCGGACGCCCCGCCCTCCTGGAGATCGACCTGCAGGGCGCGCGTCAGGTCCGCGCCACGATGCCCGGGGCCCGTTTCGTCTTCCTCGCGCCACCGAGCTGGGACGAGCTGGTCCGCCGCTTGGTGGGCCGCGGCACCGAGGACGAGGCCGAACGGGAGCGCCGCCTGCAGACCGCGAGGGAGGAGCTCGCCGCCGTCAGCGAGTTCGACCACACCGTCGTCAACGCCGATGTCAGGCAGGCGACCGATGATCTCGTACAATTGATGGGTCTGTGCCCCAGGGACGGAGCCCACCGGCCCGAACAGAGCGCGGACGACTCCAACTAGACCAGGAGACCACGTGTCGGAGTACGGAACCACGGCGGTGCCCGAGGGCATCACCAACCCGCCCATCGACGAGCTGCTGGAGGCCGCGGACTCCAAGTACGCGCTGGTGCTCTACGCCGCCAAGCGCGCGCGGCAGATCAACGCCTACTACTCCCAGCTCGGCGAGGGCCTGCTCGAGTACGTCGGCCCGCTCGTCGAGACCCACGTCCAGGAGAAGCCGCTGTCGGTGGCCCTGCGTGAGATCAACGAGGGCCTGCTGAGGGTCGAGGCCACCGACGGCTCGGCCGCCTGACGCGGCCTGCCACCGCCTGACGCAGACAGCCTGACTCAGACAGCCTGACGTGGACATGGCCAGCACCGATGCCGTCCGGAACGTCGTCCTCGGCGTCTCGGGCGGCATCGCCGCGTACAAGGTCGCCTCGCTGCTTCGGCTGATGACCGAGAGCGGCCTGCGCGTCCGCGTCGTTCCCACCGAGGCCGCGCTGCAGTTCGTCGGCGCGCCGACCTGGTCCGCCCTGTCGGGGCAGAAGGTGTCTACGAGCGTGTGGGACGACGTCCACGAGGTCCCGCACGTGCGGCTCGGCCAGAACGCGGACCTCGTCGTCGTCGCCCCCGCGACCGCGGACCTGCTCGCCAAGGCGGCGCACGGCCTCGCCGACGACCTGCTCACCAACACTCTGCTCACCGCGCGCTGCCCGGTGCTGCTGGTGCCCGCGATGCACACCGAGATGTGGGAGCACGCCGCGACCGCTGCCAACGTCGCGCTGCTGCGCGAACGCGGCACGCACGTCATGGAGCCCGCCTCCGGGCGTCTCACCGGTGCCGACACCGGTGCCGGGCGCCTGCCCGAGCCCGACGAGATCTTCGCCGAGGTGCAGCGCCTGCTCGCTGACACCCAGAGCCACAATGCCAAGCAGGACGACAACGTGGACGCCGACCCGCACGCCACCTGGTCGGGCGCGGCCGCCGCTTCGGGCACGAAGCGACGGACCCAGGACCTCACCGGCCGGCACGTCGTCGTCTCCGCCGGCGGCACTCGCGAACCGCTCGACCCGGTGCGGTTCCTCGGCAACCACTCCAGCGGCCGGCAGGGCTTCGCGCTGGCCGAGACAGCGGCCGCCCGGGGCGCTCGCGTGACGTTGGTGGCCGCGAACAGCCACCTTCCGCACCCTCCTGGTGTGGACGTCGTCCCCGTCGGGTCCGCGCTTGAGCTGCGGGACGCCGTCCTCGCTGCCGCAAAGGACGCCGACGTGGTGGTGATGGCCGCGGCGGTGGCCGACTACCGCCCGGCCACGCCGGCCGAGAGCAAGATGAAGAAGTCGGAGGACGCGGACGAGCGACTCGTCATCCAGCTGGTCCGCAACCCTGACATCCTGGCCGAGCTGTCCGCCGACCGGCCGCGCCCGGGACAGGTCGTCGTCGGTTTCGCCGCCGAGACCGGGGACGAAACCGGCACGGTGCTCGACCACGCCCGCGCCAAGCTCGCCCGCAAGGGGTGCGACCTGCTTGTCGTGAACGAGGTGGGGGAAGGAAAGGCGTTCGGCACCCTGCACAACACCGTTGTGCTGCTCGGTGCCGACGGGTCGGAACGACCGGTCGGGCCCGCGGACAAGGCCACCGTGTCCGACGAGATCTGGGACGCCGTAGTCACGCGACTACAGTGACCTGCGAAGACAGCAGCCGCTGCAACCCTGGGGAGCCCCCGTGAGCCGAGATGACCTACGCCTCTTCACCTCCGAGTCGGTGACCGAGGGGCACCCCGACAAGATCTGTGACCAGATCAGCGACTCCATCCTGGACGCCATGCTCGAGCAGGACCCGCTCAGCCGGGTCGCGGTCGAGACGATGGTGACCACCGGACTGGTGCACGTGGCGGGCGAGGTCACCACCGATGCCTACGTGGAGATCCCGAGGCTCGTCCGGGACAGGGTGCTGGCGATCGGCTACGACTCCTCCACCAAGGGTTTCGACGGCAAGTCGTGCGGCGTGTCGGTGTCGATCGGCCAGCAGTCGCCGGACATCGCCGCTGGTGTGGACAAGGCGTACGAGGCCCGCGTCGAGAACGGCGCGGACCCACTCGACCTCCAGGGCGCCGGCGACCAAGGCCTGATGTTCGGCTACGCATGCGAGGACACTCCCGAGTTCATGCCGCTGCCGATCTGGTTGGCGCACCGGCTGTCCGAACGGCTGACCGCCGTCCGCAAGGAGGGCGTGCTGCCCTACCTGCGGCCCGACGGCAAGACGCAGGTGACGATCGGCTACGACGGCGACAAGGCGGTCGCCCTCGACACCGTCGTCCTGTCCACCCAGCACGCCAGCGACGTGTCGCTCGAGACGATGCTCAGCCCGGACATCGAGGAGCACGTCGTCCGGCCCGTGCTGGAGACGGTGGACCTCGACACCTCCGACATGCACCTGCTGGTCAACCCGACCGGGCGGTTCGAGATCGGCGGCCCGATGGGCGACGCGGGCCTCACCGGCCGCAAGATCATCGTCGACACCTACGGCGGCATGGCCCGCCACGGCGGCGGGGCCTTCTCCGGCAAGGACCCGTCCAAGGTCGACCGCTCCGGCGCGTACGCGATGCGGTGGGTGGCGAAGAACGTGGTCGCGGCCGGGCTGGCGGCGCGTTGCGAGGTGCAGGTCGCGTACGCGATCGGCAAGGCGCACCCCGTCGGCCTGTACGTCGAGTGCTTCGGCACCGAGCGTGCGCCGCTGGGGCGCATCACCACCGCCATCCGCGAGGTGTTCGACCTGCGGCCCGCCGCCATCGTGCGCGACCTCGAGCTGCTGCGGCCGATCTACGCCCCGACCGCCGCGTACGGGCACTTCGGCCGTGAGCTGCCCACCTTCACGTGGGAGCGCACCGACCGCGTCGACGCGCTCCAGTCTGCCGTCGGCTGAACGTTGGGTTCGGCTTTGGGGCTCGGCCGGGCCCCAACTTCGGCGACGTTCTGCAGGTCCGGTGTCGGTCGGCTGAGCACGAACTGAGCTCTTCGCGTCTGCAGAACGTCGCTCAAGATTGCCGGTGCGGAGGCGTGACGCGGCGGTGCCACGCCAGGGACCGTCGGCGGCGCCTGCTTCGATGAGGCCGTGAGCGAGCAGGAGATCCGGGACGGCGCACACGCACGTTCCGGCGAGGACGTCGCCGACGCGCGTCCCCCTGCCAAGGACGTCGCCGACGTGCGTCCCCCTGCCAAGGACGTCGCCGACGTGCGTCCCCCTGCCAAGGACGTCGCCGACGCGCGTCCCGATGCGGGC
>JASBSH010000154.1 GCA_030149025.1 Actinomycetales bacterium
GACGGCGACGAGCGGCAGCAGGGGAAGAGGGGCGTGCGCCAGGCGCAGGTAGGTCGACTCCCGCCGCGACACGCGTGGCGGGGCCGGGGCGTGGACGACGGCACGCGGCACGACGACGACGCGTTGACCGGTGAGGTGGGCGCGTTTGCAGAAGTCGAGGTCGGCGGCTCGGCCCTTCAGCGCCGGGTCGGTACCGCCCAGGCGCCCGGCGAGCTCGGCACGCACGAGGACACCGGTGGTACTGACGGCGAGCACGTCCTCGCGACGGTCCAGCTGGCCCTGGTCGACGTCGCCGGGGTCCACGCCGGTGAGCTGGCGTCCCAGCCGGGTGGTGGTGAAGCCGGCCTGGACGAGCAGGCGGCGGTCCCGCGAGGCGCGCTGCTTGCACCCCGCCACGCCGATCGACGGGCCGAGCTCGATCACCTCAAGCAGACGTTCCAGGGCGTCGGGTGCCGGGTCGGTGCCGGCCGGGAGGAGCCAGAGCCAGGTGTCCCGCGGTTCGTGCGGGACGTGACCGGTCTGGTCCGGGTCGGGCTGGTCCGGGTTGCTCGTTTTGAGCGCGGCGAGCGCGGTCGCGATCACCCGGTCGGAGGCCGGGGCGAGATGAGAGGCGTCCTCGACCGGGACGACGACATCCGGCGGACGTGTCTGGGCCTGGACGGCGCGAGTCAGGGCGCCCAGCGCGTCACCGGTTCCGACGAGGACGGCGACGACCTGGGCCTGGCTGAGGCCGGCAGCGCCGGCCCCGGGGTGAGCGGTAGCGCCCCCGGCCGGGGTTCGGCGGAGGGATGGGGTCCGGACGTCGAGACTCACGCGGTGCTCAGACGGCCTTCTTCCTCAGCCGCCGGCGTTCGCGTTCGGACAGGCCACCCCAGATCCCGAACCGTTCGTCGTTGGCCAAGGCGTACTCCAGGCACTCGGCGCGCACCTCGCAGGAGGTGCAGACACTCTTCGCTTCCCGGGTGGAGCCGCCCTTCTCGGGGAAGAACGCCTCCGGGTCGGTCTGCGCGCACAGGGCGCGCTCCTGCCAGCCGAGCTCACCCTCATCGGCTCCCCCGAGGTCGGCGGCGAGCGGCATGACCTTTGACAGCGCTGCGAACTCGTCCATGACAACCCCTACTCTCGACCCGCGCCGCGGACTCCGGCACCGCCCCCGCCGAGCGATGCCCGGAAACGACACTGACGGAATTACACGCGTGTCGCATCTCGGACGTCAAGCCCGGTTCTGGTACTAGCGCCCTCCCCGGTCACCGGCTGACCGACGCCTGACCACAAGGGGTTGTGGCGCGCACCGCCGACCCGCCCTACGACTAGGGGCCGGTCAAGAGGACGGAAGAAGACCGGGGTCCGGCCGGAAATGACCCGGGTGAGGTACCTCACTCGGCGCAATCTCGTCATCTGGCGGCCGGTGTGGTGCGGGCCAGGTGCGGGCCTCCCGGGCCAGGTGCGGGCCTCCCGCTCCCGGCTGACGCTCCCGGCTCCCGGTGTGCCGCCGGCTGCTGGGAGGATCTCGACATGCGAATCACCGCACTGGCGGGCGGCGTGGGCGGCGCTCGTTTCCTCCGTGGGCTGCTGACCTATCTGAAGCAGCGGCACGGCGCCGCACCGGGCAGCTTCGCCGTGACGGTCATCGGCAATACGGCCGACGACATCACGCTGCACGGCCTACGGGTGTGCCCTGACCTCGACACCATCATGTACACGCTCGGCGGCGGCGTCCACGAGGGTCAGGGGTGGGGACGAGCGGACGAAACGTTCGGCGTTGCAACGGAACTGGCCGCCTACGGCGCGCAGCCGGACTGGTTCACGCTCGGCGACCGCGACATCGCCACCCACCTGGTGCGCACCCAGATGCTGAACCTCGGCTACACGCTCAGCCAGGTGACCGCGGCGCTGTGCGACCGGTGGCAGCCGGGCGTCACGTTGCTGCCGATGAGCGACGACCCGGTCGAGACTCACGTCGTCATCGACGACGAGACGGCCGAAGGCGGCCAGAAGGCGATCCACTTCCAGGAGTGGTGGGTGCGGCTGCACGCCAAGGTGCCCGCGCGGCGGATCCTGGCTGTGGGTGCCGAGCAGGCCAAACCCGCACCAGGAGTCCTGGACGCGATCCGTGACGCCGATGTGGTGCTGCTGCCGCCGAGCAACCCGGTGGTCTCGATCGGCACCATCCTCGGCGTGCCCGGTGTGCGAGATGCGTTGCGCGGCACGCGTGCACCGGTCATCGGCATCTCCCCCATCGTCGGCGGCGCACCGGTCCGCGGGATGGCCGACGCATGCCTCACGGCGCTGGGACTGGAGACGTCGGCGGAAGCGGTCGCCGGGCTGTACGCCGACTTCCTGAAGGGCTGGCTGGTCGACGACTCCGACGCCCACCTTGCGGGCCAGTCGATCGCCGGGGCGCCGATCGAGGTGGTCGCGCGGCCGCTCATCATGCGCGACCTCGCCGCGACCGCTGACATCGCCGAGGGCGCGCTGGACCTCGCCCGGCACCTGGGCGAGTAGTGCGGAATCTTTCTGCGCTGGCTGTGCCCGGGCTGCCCGAGGTCACCGCCGGCTGTGACCTGGCGGCCGAGATCCACTCCGCGTGCCGCGATGCCGGCATCGTGCTTCGTGATGACGACGTGCTCGTCGTCGCCAGCAAGGTGGTCGCCAAGGCGGAGGGCCGATCCATCCCCGGGACGGACCGGTCGGCGGCGATCGACGCGGAAACCGTTCGCGTCGTTGCCGAACTGGCGCTACCGGACGGTCGGGTCACTCGCGTCGTCCAGTCGCGGACGGGGCCTGTGCTCGCCGCCGCAGGCGTCGACGCCTCGGACGTCGAGCAGGGCACTGTGCTGCTGCTCCCCGCCGACCCCGATGCCTCTGCTCGACGCTTGCGGGAGCGGGTGCGCGAGCTGACCGGCGTGGCACCGGCGGTACTGGTTTCCGACACCGCCGGGCGCCCCTGGCGCGAGGGCGTCACCGACTTCGCCCTTGGGGCAGCGGGTTTGGTCGTCCTCGACGACGTGCGGGGCCGGGCGGACCGCTTCGGCCGCCCCCTGGAGGTGACGATCCGCGGTATCGCGGACGAGATCGCCTCGCTTGCGGACCTGGTCAAGGGCAAGGCCGCCGGCCTGCCGGTCGCGGTCGTGCGCGGCCTCGGCGAGTACGTCACGACGGAGGACGGCCCCGGTGCCGCGGGCTGCGTGCGGACCGGCCCGACGGACTGGTTCGGCTTCGGTCAGGTCGAGGCGGTTCGCGCGTCGCTCGGCGTCCTTCCCGGGGACGTCGACCCGCAGCCCATCGACCCGGCCGCCGGTGGCGTGCGGGGCCGGGTGAGCCGCGCGTTGGCGGTGGCTCGCGCGGGTGCCGCGCCGGCGGGTGTGGATCTGGCCGGTGTGGAGATCGAGGTGCAGCCGGACGGCGTGTGGTTGCGTGGCGACGACCTCGTTGCGCTCGGTCTGATGGCGCAGCGGCTCGTGTCGGCACTGTGGTCGGAGGGCGTGACGGGCCGAATCGTCCGAGTGGGCAACGCCATTCGTGTGACGCAATGAGCCCGGCTCGCCGGGTGCTGCCTGGATGTTCGCGACGCAACCAGCCCAGAGTTACGCTTGTACCTGTCGCTGGATGAATTCAGCCATGCCGGGAACCGTGAATGCCACAACGCCGTGTTCGGGCGCGTAGACGAGCCCCTTTGCGATCAAGCTTGCGCGCGTTGGTCCGAGACTTGTCACCTTGCGCCCCAAGCGGGTGGCGACCTGGCCGGAAGAACTCCCCCCGTCTCCGTCGACGGCCATGGCCCGCAGGTACTGCTGCTCACTGCGTGTCGCCCGGTCCCATCGCGCCCTGAAGAAGCCATTGTCCAGCGCCGCTCGGCCGTGCGCGGCGCCCACCCGCGCATCTGCCAGCGTCACGTGAGGGCCGGCCGCGTCGTTCCACGTGTCCTGCCCGAACTGCTGGAGGAAGTAGGGATACCCAGAGGTTTCCGCCACGGTGAAAGTCACTGCGTCATCGGCCCAGCGGACGCCCTCCTGTTCCGCCGGCGCAGTCAATGCCTCCCGTGCCAAGTCTTCTGGCAGATGTTCGATCCGCTCGTATACGAACATCCGCTCCGAGTAGGACTTGGCCTCAGCCAAAACGCGCGGCAGGCTCGGAAGTCCGGCCAGAGCGAAGAGAACTCGCCAGCCTTGCTGTCCCGCGATGTGAACGGTAGCGCAAATGGCTACAAGCTCCTCGGTCGTCAGGTCCTGCGCTTCGTCTATCAGCACTGCAAGACCGACGCTCTCCTCCTCCGCTGCGCCAGCGAGGTCTCGGACTAGCTTTGTCAGATCGGTCTCGAGCACGCCAGTGTCGGCACCTCCGCCCGCTACGCCGGAAAGATCCATGCCGAAACTCCATGTGCCGGCTGCGTCGTACGAAGCCTTGAAGCTGACGGCTGTCTTCAGCGCTTGCAGCAGCCTCCGACCCGCCGAAGGACGCGCGAGATCAGCCAGCGGAGCGTGAAGTGACTCGCCCAGCGACTCGCGGAGTGTCTTCCCCGCGCCCGCTTCAAGTTGAGCGGTCATCCACGCGCGCCGCTGCGCCTCCCGGTGGAACGCCGTCAACAGCACCGTCTTGCCGACGCCGCGCAGGCCGTACAAGACCATGGATTGTGCCGTTCGATGCGCTTGCACTCGGCCCAACGCGACATTCCATGTCGCCAGCTGGCGGTCGCGGCCAACCAGGGCCGCGGGCGTGCGGCCGGCGCCCGGCGCGTAGGGGTTTCTGACGGGATCCATACCATCCCCTTTAGCGATTTATTCGCCTGTATAGGAGAGAACTATACCTAGCCCAAAGTCCCTACACTCTGCTGCGCCAGCCGGTGGAACCGGGGTCAGGCCGGCCTCGGGCACCTGCTTCTTCCTCTTCGGCGACCGTCTACGGGGAGCCGGACTCGGTGCCCATGACCGAGACGTTCCCGCTCAGTGCGACCAACCCGTACGGCTGGTCGAAGTACATGATTCGAGCGGATCCTCATGGACACCGCCCCGGCGGACGACCGCTGGAGGGTCGCGCTGCTGAGGTACTTCAACCCGGTCGGTGCCCACCCGTCCGGTGAGATCGGCGAGGACCCGAACGGCATCCCGAACAACCTCATGCCGTACATCGCACAGGTGGCGGTCGGCCGGCTCGAGCGGCTGCAGGTGTTCGGGGACGACTAGGACACCCCGGACGGCACGGGCGTCCGGGACTACATCCACGTCCTTGACCTCGCCGACGGCCACCTAGCAGCGCTCGACGCGATCGCGGATCGCGGCGGCTGTCACGCTTGGAACCTGGGGACGGGCCACGGCAACAGCGTCCTCGAGGTGGTCCAGGCGTTCCGCCGCGCCAGCGGCCGCAAGATCCCCTACGTGATCGCCCCGCGTCGGCCTCGGGTTGCGCACCGGGATCGAGGGCTTTCGACCTACTTGCCCGCAGCCTTTGCGGCGACCAGATCATCGAGGAGCTCCTCCCACCGCCGGGCGATCGCCTCGACGTCGTAGGACGCCGCCTTCCGCAACGCTGCGGCCCCCATGGCCTGCCTGAGCTCGTGTTGCTGCATCAGTCGTCTCATCGCCCCGGCGAGAGCCGGCACGTCGCCGGGCGGGACGAGCAGCCCGTCCTGGCCATGCGTAATGAGCTCGCTTGGGCCTGTGGGGCAGTCGAAGCTGAGCACCGGAAGGCCTGCGCGCATGGCTTCGAGGACGACCATCGGAAAGCCTTCGTACCGCGAGCTGAGGACGAAGACGGATGCCTTGGGGAGCTCGCGATCCAACTTCGTGGACATGCCCATCAGACGTACCCGACCCTTGACGCCCAGGTGCCTGATCTGCTCCAGGAGCTGGCTGCGCCGGTCCCCCGCTCCGTAGATCCTCAGACTCCACTCGGGTTCCTGCTGGGCAACGAGGGCGAACGCGTCGAGGAGGAGGTCGAATCCCTTGGGGGCGGTCAGGCGTCCCGCTGCGACGACGACCGGCGCTGTCGACGTCGAGGGCGGGACGTTCGTTCTCGGTACGCCGTTGGGGATGGTTGCGCCACCCTCACCAGCGCCGGCCGGCACACCAAGGCGGCAAGCATGTTCAGGGCCGGGCGCGTGGTGATGAGAACCCCGTCGGTCGCGGAGCGGAGGTAGCGCAGAAGGCTACGGTCCACGGTCGGATCCCATCGGCGGAACCGCGCGTCGAGGACGTGCGGGCCCGGCGAGGGGAGCCGGCGTGCGCCTCGCAAGAGGCGGCGTGACTCCGGGTCGGCCCAGGGGCGGCCGTCGGACCGCAGTTCGGTGAGCGGCGTGAGGGTCACACGCGGGTCGTTCGGCAGGCGCGGCTCGGCGATGTGCCGGTAGACGCTGGCGATCTCCACGTCGTGCCTGGAGGCAAGTGCGTTGGCCTGGTTGATGACGGTCCGGGCCGTGCCACCTGCCGCGTAGGCGTTGAACAGCAGGTACCGGATCCGCATCGGCGCGCTCCCTGCCTGGGCGTGGGTTCCCCAGATGTCGGCATCCAACCCCGTGTGGGCACTCCCCGGCCAGGTGTTGTGCCTGCACCGGCAACAGGGTGTGAGTGGCGCAGCACGACCGCGGTCAGTACCCGACGAACTCCTCGAAGTGCACCCTGGAGGCGTCCACCCCCAGGGCGTGCAGGGCGCTGCGGACGGAGTCGACCATCATCGGCGGACCGGTGACATACCAGGTACGGTCCAGGTCCTTGACCTTCTTCTTGATGACCGTCTCGTCGATCAAGCCGAACTGCGTGCCCAGCGTCAGCCGCGGGTTGCCGCGCGCCATCTCATCGAGCTCGCGGAGGTATGCGGCAGACCGCGCGTTCCAGTTGGCGTACAGCAGGGTGATCCGGGGACCATCGGCGCCATCGCTGTCCAGGGACCGCAGCATGCTGACGAAGGGAGTGACACCGATGCCTCCGGCCACCAGCACCACCGGACGCGCCGATTGGCGTGGCAGCGTGTAGAACCCATGCGGCCCCTCGATCTGCAGCTCGGATCCCAGGTCGAGCTCCCGCAGCGTCCGCTTGAACCCGCTGCCGGTCTCCCGGAAGGCGATCGAGACCCTCTCCTCGTCCACGGCCGAGGAGACGATCGAGAACACGCGCGAGCGTCCCTTGGCGTCTCGGTGCAGCAGCTTCGACACCCGGACCTGCAAATACTGTCCGGCATCGAAGACGAAACCCTCGGGACGCGCGAACGACACCTCCAGGGTGTTCTCCGCGACCTGCCTGCGGTCCGTCAGCACGGTGGTGAAGATCCGCCGCCGCCGTCGCAGCCT
>JASBSH010000155.1 GCA_030149025.1 Actinomycetales bacterium
GTTGGTGGCGGTCGTCTGCGCAGGATCGCCGGCGCCGGCGCCGACACCGCCGTCACCGACACCGCCGCCTTCACCGGCGCCGCCGCCTTCACCGGCGCCGCCTTCACCAGCGCCGCCGTTGCCGGCGGAACCGCTCTGGTCGCGCTTGAAGTCAGCGAAGAACTCCCACCAGGCCGGGTCTACTGAGTTCTTGTCCTCCAGATACCGCTGGTAGAGCTCGTCGACGAGCCACTCGTTGGGTCCGAAGACAGCAGCCGGGTCAGGGCTACCCGGTTGAGCACTGTTAGCGGGGGACTGTGACACGGCGAGGATCGCCCTCTTCCATCCTTCGGTAGCCGACGGCGCAGCGGAGCCGGCTGACGCCGGCACCAACCCTAGTCCCTACTACCCTGCCGCAGCCGGGCGCCGTGCTCGCGCGTTGTCTCCGAGGCAAGACGCGTCCCTCGGTGCGGCGCAAGGCGGCCGCAGTGGCGTGCGGTCGGTCGCGAAATAGCTGTTCTGCGGAAGGTCGCGGCATTCACCCCATGCCACTGAGTGCCACCCCGGCGTTCCTAGCGCCACGGTGGCACTCCGCGGCGCTGGGGGGCTGGGGGGGTCAGGTGATGTCGCGCTGCAGCGTCAGGGCGGTGCCGATTCCGGCGAAGACCACCCCGTACGCGAGCAGGACCAGGGCGCCCGCCCACCAGCTGAGCAGCTCCATCGCGACGCCTCCGGACGAGGCCTGGATGATCGCGCTGGAGGCCTGGCTCGGCAGGAACCTGGCCACCTCGCCGCCCCAGGAGACGTTGTTGAGGACGAAGGAGATGATCGGGTCGATGAGCACGGCGGCCCCGATGCCGACGAGGAGCGCCACGACCTGGTTGCGGATCATCGTGCCGAGGCCGAGCCCCACCAGCCCCCAGATCGCCGTGGCGAGCACCGCCAGGCCGAGGGCCCTCGGCACACCGTTGCCGAACAGGTCCACCTCGTAGCCGCGGGCTATGAAGATGAGCGCAGCGACCCCGGTGGAGACCACCAGGGCGCCGACGGCGAACAGGACCGAGAACAGGACGACGGCAACCATCTTCGCGAGCACCACTCGCCCCCGGTGCGGGGTCGCGAGGAAGGTCGGGGTGATGGTCTGGTGCCGCACCTCCCCGGCCATGCCCAGGACGCCGAGCACCAGAGCGAACAGGTAGGCCCACTGAAAGCCGGTGAGGTACGTCGTCCGCGCCATCGCCGGGTCGTCCGGCCCGGGTGTCGGCGGCTGGCCGGGGACCTCGGCCCCCGCCAGCGCCGCCAGGAGCGCGGTGAACGCCAGGCTGATGACGGCGACACCGATCAGCATCGCCCACCAGGTGCGGGTCGACCGGATCTTCAACAGCTCGCTCGACACCAGCGCGCTCATCGCACAGTCTCCGTCCCGGCGGCAGCGGGTCGTCCCGCGGCGGACTGTCCCACCGTCCCGCCGCTCTCCTCACCGGTCAGCTGGAAGAACACCGACTCCAGGCCGGACGCCTCCTTCGTCAGCTCGTGCAGCTCCACCCCGGCGGTGAACAGCGCGTGCCCGACCGCGCCCGGTTCGGCGTCCAGGACCCGGAACCTGGCGGGGTGACCGGGTGCACCGTCGGCCAGGGGCACGACCTGCCAGCCGGCCCCGCGCAGCGCCCGCTGCACCGCGTCCGGGTCGGGGCCGGCGACGAGGGTGGCTGCCCGGACCTGCTCCAGCTCGACCAGCGGCGCCTGCCGCACCAGCCGTCCGCGGTTGATGATCACCACGTCGTCGACGGTCTGCTGCACCTCCGACAGCACGTGGCTGGACACGAGGACCGTTCGGCCCTCGGAGGCGAGCTGCCGCAGGAAACCCCGCAGCCAGTAGATGCCCTCGGGGTCCAGGCCGTTGGCCGGCTCGTCCAGCAGGAGCACCTGCGGGTCGCCGAGCAGCGCCGTGGCCAGCGCCAGACGCTGCCTCATCCCGAGGGAGAAGCCGCCGGCGCGCCGTCCGGCGGCGCCGGAGAGCCCGACCAGGCCGAGCAGCTCGTCGGTGCGGGAGTCGGGCACGCCCGCGGTGCGGGCGAACACGCGCAGGTGGTCTCTCGCGCTGCGGCCGGGGTGGAAGCTGCTGGCCTCCAGGGCGGCGCCGACGACCTGCTGTGGAGCGGGCAGGGACCGGTAGTCGCGCCCGCCGATGGTCGCCGACCCCGAGGTGGGCGTCACCAGCCCGAGCAGCATCCGCAGGGTCGTGGTATTGCCGGCGCCGTTGGGTCCGAGAAAGCCGGTGACGCGCCCCGGGCGGACGTCGAAGCTCAGGTCGTCGACGGCGAGCACCTCGCTGAACCGTTTCGTCAGGCCGCGGAGGCTGACCAGCCCCGCCTCGGGCTCGAAGCGGGCCTCGGGTTGGAGGCGCGCCCCGGCAGCCAGTGGGCCGGTCTGCGGAGTGCTCATGATCGCCATTCTGCCGACCAGCGGGACCAACCAGTAACCTGGACCTCCGTGCGTTTCCTTGAGGGCCAGCGGCCCGGTCACGACCTGACCTACTCGGACGTCTTCCTCGTCCCCTCCCGGTCACAGGTGGCCTCCCGGCTCGACGTCGACCTCTCCACGAACGACGGCACCGGAACGACGATCCCGATCGTCGCGGCGAACATGACCGCCGTCACCGGGCGCCGGATGGCCGAGACGATGGCCCGTCGTGGGGGGATCGGCATCCTCCCGCAGGACGTCCCCCTGGACGTGGTCGCCGACATCATCGCCTGGGTCAAGCAGCGCAGCCCCGTGTGGGAGACGGCGCTCACCCTCGGCCCCCACGACACCGTCACCGACGCCCTGCACCTGATCCCGAAGCGCGGGCACGGGGCCGTCGTCGTGGTGGACGGGTCGGGCGTGCCGGTCGGGGTGGTGAAGGAGGCGGACTGCGCCGGCGTCGACCGCTTCACCCAGCTGCACCAGGTGATGTCCGCCAACCCTCACACCGTGGCGGCCGCGGACCTGCAGCGGGGCGAGGACGGGTTGCGTCAGGTCTTCTCCGAGCTGGACGCGGCCCGCCGCTCCTTCGCGCCGGTGGTGGACGACAGCGGGCTGGTCGGGGTGGTCACCCGCCGCGGCTGCCTGCGGTCGCGCATCTACGAACCGGCGCTGGACGACGAAGGCCTGCTCCGCGTCGCCGTCGCCATCGGCATCAACGGCGACGTGGCGGGCAACGCCAAGGCGGCCCTGGCCGCCGGCGCCGACGTGCTGGTGGTGGACACCGCGCACGGGCACCAGGAGAAGATGCACAGCGCCCTGTCGGCCGTGCGCGCGCTCGACCCGGCCGTTCCGGTTGTCGCGGGCAACGTCGTCACCGCTGAAGGCGTGCGTGACCTCGTCGACGCGGGAGCCGACATCGTGAAGGTCGGCGTCGGTCCGGGCGCCATGTGCACCACGCGGATGATGACGGCGGTCGGCCGCCCGCAGTTCTCCGCGGTGCTCGAGTGCGCCGCGGCCGCGCGTGAGCTCGGCGTGCACGTGTGGGCCGACGGGGGTGTGAGGTACCCGAGGGATGTCGCCCTGGCCCTGGCGGCCGGTGCCTCCCAGGTGATGATCGGCTCCTGGTTCGCCGGTACCTACGAGAGTCCCGGGGATCTCATGACGGACGCCGACGGGCGCAGCTACAAGGAGAGCTTCGGCATGGCATCCTCCCGGGCCGTCGCCGCACGCACCCGGTCCGACTCACCGTTCGACCGGGCTCGCAAGGCGCTGTTCGAGGAGGGCATCTCCAGCTCCCGGATGTTCCTGGACCCGGCGCGTCCCGGCGTGGAGGACCTGCTCGACCACATCACCTCCGGCGTCCGCAGCGCCTTCACCTACGCCGGCGCGCGGACCATCGAGGAGTTCGCGGATCGCGCGGTGGTTGGCATCCAGTCGGCGGCCGGGTACGAGGAGGGGCGTCCGCTGCCATCGGGCTGGTGACCGCTCGAGCACGGATGCGCCACAGGTAGGGGGTGTGGATCGCGCCCCGTGTCGCGCCGGCACCGTTTAAGATGGGCGCCCTGATGAGCCGACCACGACCTTCGCATCCCCCCTCCCAACCTCCTTCAAGTCCCGGGCCCACCCCCTCAAGACCTGACAGCAGGGCACGGCACAGCACGAGGCGCCGCACATGGTGACCGAGTGGGTGCTGGTGGGGGTGGGCTTGCTGCTCACGCTCGGCACAGGGGCGTTCGTCGCCGCCGAGTTCGCCCTGGTCACCGTCGACAAGTCCAACGTGGAACGAGCCGCTGCAGCCGGTGACCGCGGAGCGGCCCGGGTCCTGCCCGGCCTGAGAACCCTGTCGACACAGCTGTCCGGCGCACAGGTCGGCATCACGGTGACGACCCTGCTCGTCGGATTCCTCGTGGAACCGTCCGTGTCGCGCCTGCTCGTCGGGCCGCTGACCGCGCTCGGGGTGCCGGCCGGCGCCGTCCCGGGTGCCAGCGTCACCGTCGGGATGCTGCTCGCGACCATCGTCTCGATGCTGCTCGGCGAGCTGGTCCCCAAGAACCTCGCGATCGCGCTGCCCCTGGCCACCGCCCGCTGGTCGGTGCCGTTCCAGCGGGCCTTCACCTGGCTGACCCTGCCCCTGATCCGCGTGCTGAACGGCACCGCCAACCGGATCCTGGCGGCCTTCGGGATCGAGGCCCGGGAGGAGCTGTCCAACGGGCGGTCCGCCTACGAGCTGACGGCCCTGGTCCGCCGGTCCGCCGAGGCGGGCACCCTGGACGAGGGCACCGCCGCCCTGCTCGCGAAGTCCCTCGGCTTCAGCCGGCGCACCGCTGGTGACGTGATGACCCACCGCGTCCGGGTCGCGACGGTGCGCCGCGGCGACTCCGCCGCCGACGTCGTGCAGCGGTCCCGCCGGACGGGCCTGTCCCGGTTCCCGGTGGTGGGGGAGGACGCGGACGACGTCCTCGGCGTCGTGCATGTCAAGCGGGCGATCGCCGTTCCCCACGAGAAGCGCGCGGAGGTGCCGGCCGCGGCGCTGATGAGCGAGGTGCTCAGGGTGCCGGAGACCCTCCGCCTGGACCCGCTGCTGGTCCAGTTGCGCTCCCAGGGCCTGCAGCTCGCGGTCGTCACCGACGAGTACGGCGGCACGGCCGGCGTCGTGACGCTCGAGGACCTCATCGAGGAGCTCGTGGGGGAGGTCGCCGACGAGCACGACCGGTCCCGGATGGGGGCGCGGCGGCTCCACGACGGCGCGTGGCTGCTGCCGGGGGTGCTTCGTCCCGACGAGGTCAAGGACCGGACCTCCATCGAGATCCCCGACTCGAGCGACTACGAGACCCTGTCCGGTTTCGTGATGGCCCGGCTCGGTCGGATCGCCGAGGTGGGTGACGAGGTCGTCGTCCCCGGGGGCCTCCTGCGGGTGGTGCGGATGGACGGCCACCGCGTCGACCGCCTGAGGTTCACCCCCGCCCTGACGCAGGCGCCGGCCGGATGAGCGCGTGGACCGCGCTGGCCGTCGGCCTGGTGCTGCTGGCCGGCAACGCCTTCTTCGTCGGCGCCGAGTTCGCCGTCATCTCCGCCCGGCGCTCCCAGATCGAGCTGCGCGCCGCGGAAGGCAGCCGGCGGGCCCGCCGGACGCTGTGGGCGATGGAGCACGTGTCGCTGATGCTCGCGTGCGCGCAGCTGGGTATCACCGTGTCCTCCCTGGGGCTCGGAGCCGTCGCCGAACCGGCGGTCGCCTCGCTGCTCCAAACGCCGTTCGAGCGGCTCGGGGTCCCGCCGAACCTCCTGCACCCGGTCGCCTTCGCGCTGGCGCTCGGTCTGGTGGTGTACCTCCACGTGGTCCTGGGCGAGATGGTCCCGAAGAACCTCGCGCGGGCCGGGACGGACCGAGTGGCCCTGGTGCTGGCGCCGGCGCTCGTGGCAGTGGCCCGGGCGGTCTCGCCAGTGATCCGGCTGCTCAACGCGATGGCCAACGGCGTGCTGCGCCTGGCACGGATCTCCCCGAAGGACGAGGTCGCCTCCGCCTACACGGCGGAGGACGTGCAGTCCATCGTGGCGGAGTCGCACAAGGAGGGCCTGCTGGAAACGCCCCGGGACCTGTTGAAGGGAGCGTTGGAGTTCAGCGAACTCACCGCCGGGCACGTCATGGTTCCGCTGGCATCGGTCGTGACCGTGCCCTCCGGCTGCACCCCGGGAGAGCTCGAACGGCTGGTCGGTCGCACCGGCTACAGCCGTTTCCCGGTGCTGGGCGAAACCGGTGAGCTCACCGGGTACCTCCACCTGAAGGACGTGCTGTACGCGCACGATGACGAGCACGCCGAGCCGATCCCCGACAAGCGCGTCCGGGCCCTGGTGAGCGTGGCGGCGACCGACGACATCGGGGACGCCCTGGCGGCGATGCAGGGCAGTGGGGCCCATCTGGCACGGGTGCTGGACCGGTCCGGACGGACGGTCGGCGTGCTGTTCCTGGAGGACGTCCTCGAGGAGCTCGTCGGCGAGATCGTGGACGCCACGCAGCGGGCGTGAGGCAGCTCTCAGCCCCGAGGGGTTTGGGTTCCCCCCGCACGTTCCGTTACTATCTCGTGACTTCAGGCCCACCATCAGGGTGGGTGGTCGTGTGCCCAGCACGCCGTACAGATCGGATCCAGGAGGGTCGTTCGTGCCGACGAGTCGAGTCGCCGAGATGCAGACCGCTGATCTCATCGACGATGCGAGCCGCGAGCCCAACCCCACCCACCTCGATGACGTCGACATCGCGAGCATGACCCGCCGGGAGTACCGCACCTGGCTTGCCGCGCGCGAGTCCCTCGAGGCAGCCGCTACCGGCCAGACTCCCTCCGCCGACCCGCCGGGGGAGACCGTCCCCCCGCCGGCACCGGCTCCCCTCGCGCCGCTGCCCAGCCGTCGGGAGCTGCGGAACCAGCGCGCCCACCTCGCCGCCCGCGAGGCAGCGGACGCGCGACGCGCCAGGGTCGCCGTCCTGACGACCCAGCTGCCCCGGGTCGGCATCGTCGGTGCGCTCGGGCTCGCCACGGTCGTGGCGCCGATGGTCAGCGGCGAGGTCGCCGACGCCGACAACGGGAAGGCTGCGGCCGCCGCGAAGCCGGGTGTGGACGTCAAGCAGCCGACCTCCACCCCGACCTCGACGCCGATCCCGACCTCGTCCCCCAGCCGCGCCGCCCTGTTGGCCGCGAGCGACTTTCGCGTCATCCCGCGTTCGGACGCCCAGGCGGCGGCGCTTCGCGTGAGCTCCGAGCCGCTGACCGCCGAGCAGCTCGCGGCCTCCCGGGAGGCGGCGGAGCGGGCGAGCCGGGACTTGGAGCGGCCGGTTCTGCCGGGCTGTGACGGCGAGGTCGCGAACTTCAACGCCGCCAACGGGTACATCGACAAGGACGACATGTGCCAGCTGTGGGTCCGCGGGCACTACCTTCGCGCAGACGCCGCGGTCGCCCTGGCCGAGCTGAACGTGGCCTATCGCAAGCAGTTCGGCACGTCCTTGTCGATCACGGACTCCTACCGGTCCTACCAGCAGCAGGTCAGCGTCCGGGCACGTAAGCCCGGGATGACGGCCCGCCCCGGCACGAGCCAGCACGGCTGGGGCCTGGCCGTCGACCTCGCCGGCGGTGTGCAGAACGAGGACGTGCGCTACCGGTGGCTACGGGCGAACGCGCCGCGCTTCGGCTGGGACCACCCGACCTGGGCGCGCGCGGGCGGAAGCGGCCCGTACGAGCCGTGGCACTGGGAGTACGTGGCCGGACAGTCCAAGCGCTAGCGGCTGATAGGCTTCTCGCCGCGGCAGAACGCCGGCCCGAAAGGGGTCTGGTGTCGGCCCCCGTAGCTCAGGGGATAGAGCACCGCCCTCCGGAGGCGGGAGCGCAGGTTCGAATCCTGCCGGGGGCACCCACCGTCCTGACGTCGACGAGAAGCCCCGGTCGTGAGCTCTGCTGCTGACAGTCCACTCGGCCCGCCACCGGACCGCCCACTGGTCCTGGTCGTCGACGACACCCCGCAAATCCGGTTGCTGCTCCGCGTCAACCTCGAGCTCGAGGGTTTCGCTGTCGAGGAGGCAACCGACGGCGAGGACTGCGTCAGCCGGCTACGGGACGCAAGTCTCCGGCGTCCGGACGTCGTCACCCTCGACTCAGTGATGGAGCCGGTGGACGGGTGGACGGCGCTCAGCCGGATCCGCTCGGACCCCCGGCTGGCAGCGCTGCCGGTCGTGATGATCACCGCGTCGGTCCAGGCCCACCACCGCGCACGCGCGAAGGCCGTGGGCGCGGACGCCTTCGTCGAGAAGCCTTTCGAGCCGGACGTCGTCGTCGAAGCCGTCCGGTCGCTGCTGGTCGGACGTCAGACCTGACGCATCGCGTCGCTCGCCAGCAGGGCGTCGAGGAACCGGGCGGCTTGGCGAGCCGCCGCCTCCGGATCACCGGCCACGATCGCCGCGACGAGCTCCGCGTGGTCCTCGTCCGGCAGCGGCTGGACATGGGTGACGTTGAACGACACGTTCTCGCTGATCGCGCCGAGCAGGTCGCGGTACAGACCCGCCAGCACCTGGTTGCCCGACGCCTCGGCGATCGCCAGGTGCAGCTGGACGTCCGCCTGCACCGTTCGCTCGGCGTCACCCTCCTGGCGGGCACGGGTCCGGCGCTCGAGCGCTGCCCTGAGCCGCTCGCAGTCCTCATCGGTCCTCCGGCACGCGGCCAGCCGGGCCGCGCCGACCTCCAGCGTCCGGCGGACCTCCAGCACGTCCCGCTGCCGGGCGCCGGCGAGCCGGCGACCGACGGCGACGGCGAGCTCGCTGTCCGCAAGGACGTAGGTCCCTGAGCCCTGGCGCCGTTCCAGCAGCCCGGCGTGCACGAGTGCCTGCACAGCCTCACGGACGGTGTTGCGCCCCGTCCCGGTCAGCTCGACGAGCTCGGGTTCTGGTGGGATGCGGGAGCCGACGGGCCACTCGCCGCTGGTCACCCGCTCCCGCAGCTGGTCGATGACACGGTCGATGAGGCCTGGGCGGCGTTCCGAGGCTGTCTGCACGGCTCGCTCCTCGGGGTAGGTGTCGGGTCGCGTCGGGTGGCGCCCGGTCATCCCATGAATCCGGCTATCATGCCACGAGTGCCCGACCCGCAGACTCCCCCCGACCAGCACGGGGCTCGGGTGTCGGCCCCCGGCGACGGTTCTCGGCCGGGTGGCCGTCCAGGCGCTCTGAAGGGCCGGCTCCTCGTCGTCGCCGCCATCGTGCTGGTGGCGCTCAACCTTCGCACGGCGGTCACGGCCGTGGCCCCCGTGCTCGGTGACCTGCGCGACGCCCTGGGCCTGTCCACCACCGGGGCAGGGATCCTCGGGATGCTGCCTCCCTTCGCGTTCGCCGTGTTCGGCGCGGTCACCCCTGTCGTGATCCGCTGGCTCGGCCTGGAGCGCACGGCGATCCTCACGATGCTCCTGACCTTCCTCGGGCAGGGCCTGAGAGCGGTTGCCCCGGAGTCGACCAGCTTCCTGGCCCTGTCCCTGCTCGCACTGGGTGGCATGGGCATGGGCAACGTCGTCCTGCCGCCACTGGTCAAGCGGTACTTCCCGGACCGGATCGGGTCGGTCACCGCCGCGTACGTCCTGGTGATGCAGCTCGGGACGGCGGTGCCGCCGCTGCTGGCCGTGCCAGTGGCCGACGCGGCGGGCTGGCGGGTCTCGATCGGGCAGTGGGCAGCGCTCGCCGTCGTGGCCGCCGTCCCCTGGCTCCTGCTCGCGGCTCGCGCCCGGCGGGACGCGCCTGCGGACGGGACCGGGACGCCGCGCCCGCACGTTCCCGTGCGCGCTCTGCTCACGAGCCGGGTCGCCTGGGGACTGGCCGCCCTGATGGGCATCACCTCGTTGAACACGTACGCGCTCTTCGCGTGGCTGCCGGAGATTTTCGTCGACGCGGGCCTCAGCCCGGCGGCCGGTGGCTCGCTGCTGTCGCTCTTCGCGGCTGTCGGGCTGCCGATGGCGGTCCTGGTCCCGTGGTCGGCGAGCCGGATGCGCAACCCGTTTCCGATCGTGGCGGCCTGCCTGGTCGCCTATGTCGTCAGCTACCTCGGGCTGGCCCTGGCCCCGGCGGCCGCGCCTGTGCTGTGGACCGTGTTCGCGGGCTTGGCGCCGGCGTCCTTCCCGCTGTCCCTGGCCCTGGTGAACCTGCGCTCGCGCAGCCATGAGGGGTCGGCGGCGTTGTCCGGGTTCGCGCAGGGCGTCGGCTACCTCGTCGCGGGGCTCGGCCCCCTCGTCGTCGCCGCGCTGAGGGAGACCACCGGCGGCTGGAAGGTGCCGATGTTCTTCCTGCTGGCCACCCTGGTGCCCCAGGTCGCGGGCGGCTTCATCATCAGCCGGCGGCGCATGGTGGAGGACGACGTCCGCTCGGTCCTGCGTCATCCGGCGGACACCGCCACCCATACCCTTGACAGGTGACCCCGGAAGCCCTGTCCGCCGCCATCCGTGACGCCCTGGCCGCCCTCGTCGTGGAAGGGCGGCTCACCGTCGACGTGCCCGACGAGGTGAAGGTGGAGCGCCCGCGCAACCGGGAGCACGGCGACTGGGCGACCAACGTGGCGATGCAGCTGGGCAAGAAGGCCGGCCTGGCGCCGCGCGACCTGGCGCAGCTGCTGGCGGACCACCTCGGGAAGGTCACCGGGATCAAAAGCGTCGACGTCGCCGGGCCGGGCTTCCTGAACATCACCCTCGACCCCGCGGCTGCCGGTCAGCTGGCC
>JASBSH010000157.1 GCA_030149025.1 Actinomycetales bacterium
ACCGTGCCGGCCGCCGTCATGAACAGCGGGAAGAAGCGCGGTAGCCGGATCGCCGCCTCCAACGCGCAGCGGTACCCGGCGACGAGTGCCTGCGACGTGAGCGCGTCCATGGACTGCGCGCGGGAGATCCGGGGGACCAGCTCCATGGCGAAGGCGGTCACCTGCGCGTCGCGCAGGGCGGCAACGGTGTGCAGCTCGGCAGCCGGCGACGCGAAGCCCACGGTGATCGCCCCGGGCTTCAGTCGCTCCGGCAGACGCGGATGCAACGGCCGGACGTGGAGCAGGACGTCCACGGCCTCGGCCTCCACGGCCTCCACGACCTGCGCACCAGCAGCCAGGTACGCGTCGTCGTCGAGGTCGGCATATCGCCCGGCGCCGGACTGCACGACCACCCCGAGACCGGCAGCGACGAGCTGCGCAACGGTCTCCGGTGTGGCCGCGACCCGACGCTCGTCCGCAACGGTCTCGGCGGGAACAGCAACCCTCACGCGGGCGAACCTATCGACTTAGTACGACATCTGGGGGGACGCGCGGCGTGCCGATCATCACGCTGCGGCCCGGTACAAGGACCCTGGCGGCTCTGCCTGGTCTCGCTTTCCGTTGCAGGGCTGCGGTCAGTCGATGTCCCCCAATGCCCTGGACGCCGTCACATCGCGTGGGGCGGCGGAACGCCCGGCCCCAGGTCGGTCACCTCGTCCACCAGGAGGACGACGCCCTGTTGCGCCGTCGTGAGCAGGTCCGGCTGCGGTCGGCCCACCACGGCCACCCGCCGCCCGCTCAGGTGCTGCCAGCGGCGACCGATCTGCCAGACCCGTCCGTCGTCCCCCGTGAGGACGACGGAGCCGGTCTCGACACCTTCGGTGACCGAGCCGGTGATGCGCGTGGCTGCCGGCGGTTTGCCACCGACAGGCCCGACGTCGTCACCGCCCTGGAGTCCGGACACGTCTCGACGTTACGCCGTTGCGGAGGGGGCTGCCCTGCGTCACGGCGTCGCTGCGCCGCATGCGAAGACGTACGACGCAGGCGAAGACGTACGACGCATGCCGCTTTCGTTATCGGTTCGTTACCGCTCCGAGCGGGTGAGCCGCCGGTTTCGCCGAAGGATTGTCGGTGGCTCGAACTAGTGTTCTATCCATGGTGGCGGAGGTCCCTTCCAGCGGCGGTGAAGGTGGGCGGGGTCTGCATCGGGTGCAGGCCCTGGTCGCCGAGCTGCCCGCCGCCGCCCAGGAACTCGAGGGCACCCCGACCTGGTCGCTGACCGTCGCCGAGCGCGCCGAGGCGTTGGTGGCGGTGGACAGGGCGGCCCGGGTGGTGGACGCCGCCCGGATGGCGGTGATCCGCTCCCTGGACGGACAGGACCTGTCCAGCATCGGCGGTGGCAACGTGCAGGGGTTGCTGGTCTCCCGGGGCCTGGTCGCCCCCGGCAGGGCGAAGGCCGACGTCGCCGCCGCGCGGGCCACCGACCCGGACACCCCGGCCGGGTTGGACCCGGCCACCGCGCTGCGGGACAACCAGGGCACCCTGGTCCGGTTGGGTCAGGCGCTGGCCT
>JASBSH010000161.1 GCA_030149025.1 Actinomycetales bacterium
GGGTCGCCCCACGGGTCGCCGCGTGGGTGCAGCCATGGATGCAGGAAAAGTGTTGTCAGCACGCGCTTCTGCTGCATCCATGGCTGCATTCACATCAGAAACCGAAGGTCAGAAGCCCTCGAGAAGCTTCACCAGCGTGCGGACCGCGACCCCCGTACCGCCCTTGCCGGTGTAGCCGTGCGGGGCGCCCTCGTTGTAGGCGGGGCCGGCGATGTCGAGGTGCGCCCACGGGATCCGCTCGGCATCGGCCGGGGAGTTCTTGCCGCCCGCCTTGCCGACGAACTCGCGCAGGAACAGGCCGGCGGACAGCATCCCGCCCATCCGGTCCCCGATGTTGGCGATGTCCGCGACGGCCGAGTCCATCGGCTTGCGCAGCTCCTCGGGCAGCGGCATCGGCCAGAACTGCTCGCCGGCCTCGTCAGCCGCGGCCTTGACGCGGTCGCGCGTGGCGTCGTCCCCCATGATCGCCGAGACGCGGTTGCCGAGCGCGACCATCTGAGCGCCGGTGAGCGTGGCGACGTCCACGATCAGGTCCGGGTCGAGCTCGCTGGCCGCGGCGAGGGCGTCGGCCATGACGAGCCGGCCCTCGGCGTCCGTGTTGAGGACCTCGACCGTGCGGCCGCCGTAGATTGTGATGACGTCCGAGGGGCGCTGGGCGGTGCCGGAGGGCATGTTCTCCGCGAGGCACAGGTAGCCGGTCACCTTCACCGGGAGCTCGAGCCGTGCCGCGGCGAGCACGGTCTGGAGAACGGCTGCGGCACCGGACATGTCCGACTTCATGGCGTCCATGCCGGCTGCGGGCTTGATGGAGATGCCGCCGGAGTCGAAGGTGATGCCCTTGCCCACCAGCGCCACGTGCCTCTTGGCGCCACGGGGGGCGTAGGTCAGCGTGACGAGCCGGGGAGGCCGGGCCGAGCCCTGGCCGACGCCGATGAGACCGCCGTAACCGCCCTTGGCTAGCGCCTTCTCGTCGAGGACCGACACCTTCACCGGCAGACCCTTCGCCTGCTCGACGGCGATGTCCGCGAACGCGGCGGGGAACAGGTCGATCGGTGGGCAGTTGACGAGATCCTTGGTCGCACCGACAGCGTCCGCGACCACCTGGGCGCGCTCGGCCGCGGCCTTGAGCTTCTTGTCGCGTGTCTTGCCGGTGACGACGTCGATCCGCTCGACCGGGGTGGCGCGCTGCGACGCGGTGCGATGCTTGTACGCCGTGTAGGAGTAGGCGCCGAGCAGCGCGCCTTCGACGACGGCCGTGGCCTGGTCCACCTCGTCGGCGGGCAGCGCGAGGGCGACGGACTTCGTGCCGGCGAGCTCCCGGACGGCGGCACCCGCGGCCCGGCGCAGCGTCTCCAGACCGAGTCCTGACCGGTCGAGTCGCCCCACCCCGGTGAGGACCACCACGGGGGCGGCGACCTCACCACCGGACGGGACCCGGCGCACCTCGTCGGCCTTGCCGGTCACGCCGAGGGCGACGAGCGACTTCGACAGCGACGACACCAGGCCCTTCGGGAGCGAGCCGGTCCCGAGAAGCTGCGGGGCGGCGTCCGGGTTCACGTCGTTCGGAGCCGCGACCGCGACCACGAGTGCATCGGCCTTGAGGCCCTTGACGTCCTTGCCGGTCAGGCTGAGCGTGGTCACGGAGCTCCTCGTGTGCGTTCTTCGCCAGGGATGACTGAGCCAAGCATGCTGAGCCAAGCATGCTAACGCCGCTGTCCGCGCCTCCGGGGGGACACCCGGTTCGGCGGTAGGTTGCCGGACATGTCGACGTCTTCTGCGCCCGTCCTGCGGCTTGGCCCCCTTCATGAGCAGCACCTGGCGGTCGGCGCCAAGATGGCCGACTTCGGCGGCTGGACGATGCCGATCGAGTACCCGGGTGGCGGTGTCGTCGCCGAGCACAACGCGGTGCGTCAGCGTGTGGGGCTGTTCGACGTCAGCCATCTCGGCAAGGCGCTGGTGCGGGGGCCGGGTGCGGCCGACTTCGTGAACGCCACGCTCTCCAACGACCTGGGCCGGATCGCGCCCGGCAGGGCGCAGTACACGCTGGCCTGTGACGACGTCAGCGGCGGCGTGGTGGACGACCTGATCGTGTACCTCAGGTCGGACGACGAGGTGTTCCTCGTGCCGAACGCGGCCAACACCGCGGAGGTGGTGCGCAGGTTGACCGCCGCGGCACCCCCCGGCGTCGAGGTGGTGAACCAGCACCTGGACTTCGGCGTGCTGGCGGTGCAGGGCCGGCAGGCCGACAACGTGCTCGATGCCATGGGGCTCCCAGCCGGGCACGACTACATGAGCTTCGTGGACACCACCTGGCGCGGTCTGCCGATCACCGTGTGCCGCACCGGATACACGGGCGAACGCGGGTATGAGCTGGTGCCGCGGTGGGACGACGCCAGCGAGGTGTGGGATGCCCTGCTGTCGGTCGTCCGCGAGCACGGTGGCCTGCCGTGCGGGCTCGGCGCCAGGGACACGTTGCGCACCGAGATGGGGTACCCGCTGCACGGGCACGAGCTGTCGCTCGACATCACCCCCGCGCAGGCCCGCGTCGGCTGGGCTGTCGGGTGGAAGAAGCCCGCGTTCTGGGGGCGGGAGGTGCTGACCGCCGAGCGCGAGCGCGGCGCGGACCGCCTCCTCTGGGGTCTGGTGGCGCTGGAGCGGGGCGTGCCGCGCGCCGACCTGGACGTGCGGAGCGAATCGGGGGACCAGGTCGGCCGGACGACGTCAGGCACGTTCTCGCCGACGCTCAAGCAGGGCATCGCGCTGGCCCTGCTCGACCGCTCGGTGGCGGAGGGTGGCGAGGTGGTCGTCGACGTGCGCGGACGCAGCCTGAGGTGCCGGGTCGTCAAGCCACCGTTCGTCGAGGTGTCTCGGGACTGACCGGTATCCCAGCCGGTCTCCCATCGGCGTGTACCGGACCGGGGTTGGCCCCCGGATGCGCAGCCTCATAGGCTCGCGACCGTGAACGCACACTTCGACGTCGTGGTCCTGGGTGCAGGGCCGGGCGGCTACGTCGCCGCCATCCGCGCCGCACAGCTCGGCAAGAAGGCCGCCGTCATCGAGGACAAGTACTGGGGCGGTGTCTGTCTCAACGTCGGCTGCATCCCGTCGAAGGCGTTGCTGCGCAACGCCGAGCTCGCCCACATCGTCGGCGAGCAGGCGCAGACCTTCGGCATCCAGGTCGACGGGCAGGTGCGCTTCGACTACGGCGCGGCGTTCAAGCGCAGCCGTGACGTCGCCGACGGGCGCGTCAAGGGCGTGCACTACCTGATGAAGAAGAACGGCATCACGGAGCTGAACGGGTGGGGCACCTTCCGGGACGCGAACACCATCGAGGTGTCGCTGAGCGACGGCGGCAGCGAGACGGTCACCTTCGACCACTGCATCGTCGCGGCCGGTGCCACCACCCGCCTCATCCCCGGCACCCAGCTCAGCGACCGAGTGGTCACGTACGAGGAGCAGATCCTCAGCGACCAGCTGCCCGGCAGCATCATCATCGCCGGGGCGGGCGCGATCGGTGTCGAGTTCGCCTACGTGCTGCGCAACTACGGCGTCGACGTGACGATCGTCGAGTTCCTCGACCGGATGGTGCCGACCGAGGACGCGGAGGTGTCCAAGGAGCTCGCCCGCCAGTACAAGAAGCTCGGCGTGAAGGTGATGACGTCGACCCGTGTCGACGCGATCGAGGACACCGGGTCCAACGTCCGCGTCACCGTCACCCAGAACGAGCAGCAGCAGGTGCTCGAGGCGGACAAGGTGCTGCAGGCCATCGGGTTCCAGCCCCGCGTCACCGGCTACGGGCTGGAGAACACCGGGGTTCAGCTCACCGAGCGCGGCGCCATCGCCATCGACGGGTTCTGCCGCACCAACGTCCCGAGCATCTACGCGATCGGTGATGTCACCGCCAAGCTCATGCTGGCCCACGCCGCCGAGGCGATGGGCATCGTGGCTGCGGAGACCATCGCGGGCGCGGAGACGATGGAGCTCGACTACCGGATGATCCCCCGCGCCACCTTCTGCCAGCCGCAGATCGCCAGCTTCGGCTGGACCGAGGCGCAGGCGAAGGACGAAGGGTTCGACGTCAAGGTCGCCAAGTTCCCGTTCATGGCCAACGGCAAGGCGCACGGGCTCGGGGAGACGACCGGCTTCGTGAAGGTGATCGCCGACGCCAAGTACGGCGAGCTGCTCGGCGCGCACCTCATCGGGCCCGACGTGACCGAGCTGCTGCCCGAGCTCACCCTCGCCCAGCAGTGGGACCTGACGGTCAACGAAATAGCACGCAACGTGCACGCGCACCCCACGCTGAGTGAGGCCGTCAAGGAGGCGGTCCACGGCCTCGCCGGCCACATGATCAACTTCTGACGCTCCAGCACCCTTCAGTGTTGATCATGAAATCCCGGTTCCGCGATGAACCGGGATTTCATGATCAACATGGTTGGTGAGTGGGTGGGTGGTGGATCACCGGCGCCGAGCTCTGGCTCAGCTCGGGGTCGCGAGAACGACGAGGGTTGCGGCAGTGGCGATCTCCACCGCTGCGCCGAGGACGTCACCCGTCACGCCGCCGAGCCGGCGCGACGCATGGGCAGCGACCGCCAACGCCGCCACCCAGCCGATCAGGACCGCGACGACGACATGGACGGCGCCACGCACGCTGAGCAGCGACACGCCGGCCAGTGCCCCGAGCGTTATCGCCGCACACGCGAGAGCGGCAGGTAGGGGCACCGCGCCGACGACCGCGGCACCGAGCCCCTCGCTGCGCGCCGGCTTCCAGGGGCGCGCGCAGAGCAGGGGGAGGACGGACCGGCCGGTGACGACGCCGACCCCCACGAGAACCGCTGCTCCCCAGACCGATTCGTTGCGGGATCCAGTCGTGAGGGCGGCGATGGAGGCGACCTGCACGAGCACGACGAGCAGGAGGCTCGCCACCCCGGTGGGGCCGACGTCCCCGGTCCGCATGACGGCCAGGGCACGTTTCCGGTCGTAGGAGGCGGCGAGCCCGTCCGCGGTGTCGGCGAGCCCGTCCAGGTGCAGCCCACGGCTGGCCAAGGCGATGAGCCCGGTCGTCACGGCCCCGGTGGCGAGTGCCGGGGCCTGCAGCGACGCGCCTGCAAGGGCGGTCGCTGCGGCCGACGCTCCCAGCAGCAGGCCCGGCAGCGGCGCAGCCAGCATGGCGGTTCGCGCGACAGCGGCGTCGACACGAGTGGGCGGTCGGACGGGCAGGGCGGTCAGCGTCCCGAACGCCATCCGCAGCCCGTCAACCGTGCTCATACGAAGCCCGATCGTGCTGAGCTGCCTGATCACGAGTGGGGTCGGCGTGCGGAACT
>JASBSH010000162.1 GCA_030149025.1 Actinomycetales bacterium
CCTGTCCCCCGACCCGGCCCGAGGTTGTCTGTGCTGACGACGTAGTGAGGGCGGCGCTTGGCCTCCATGTAGATCCGCCCGATGTACTCACCGATGACGCCGAGGAAGACCAGCTGGATGCCGCTGAGTGTGGTCACCACGGCAACAGTCGTGATGTACCCCGGGACGTCGATGCCGAAGGCGAGCGCGTTGGCGATCAGCCACAACAGGTAGAGGAACGACGCGAGGACGACGAGCAGCCCGATCCATATCGAGGCCCGGAGCGGTTTGCTGTTGAACGACATGACGCCGTCCAGGCCGTAGTTGAGCAAGCGCCCCATCGACCAGGTGCTCGCTCCCCCCGCCCTCGCCACGTTCTCGTAGTCGATGATGACGTGCTCGTAGCCGATCCACCCGAAGAGCCCCTTGGAGAAGCGGTTTGCCTCCGGCATGGCCAACAGGGCGTCGACGGCGCGACGGGACAACAGGCGAAAATCCCCCTGCCCGTCCCCGAGAGGGACGTCGACCATCCGGTTCATCAGCCTGTAGTAGAGCTTCGACAGCACCGTCCTGAGAACGGGGTCGCCCGCGCGGGTCCGTCTGGCCACGACCTGGTCGACACCGTCCTCGAACACCTCGAGCATGGCCAGGATCAGCCTGGGTGGGTGCTGCAGGTCGGCATCCATGATCACGACTCCGTCGCCGGTCGCGGTCCGGAGGCCCGCCAACATGGCGGCCTCCTTGCCGAAGTTCCGACTGAAGGAGACGTAGCGAACCCGGTCGTCGTCGGCGGCGAGCTTCTTCAGGACCTCCAGTGTGGAGTCGGTGCTGCCGTCGTCCACGAAGACAAGCTCGAGATCGGGAACCACGGGAGCGACTTCAACGAGAAGCGACCGATAGAGGAGCGTGACCACGTCCTCTTCGTTGTGACAGGGAACGACGACCGAAAGCCGCATCACCGGTCCCGGACTTCGGGGACGACCTCGCGCTCGAAGAGCTCCACGCTCGAGGAGTCGTAGGCGGCGTCGACGAAGTAGCAGATGGCGTACTTCATGCCCAGCCCGTCAAGGTCACGCAGCTTCTGCACGATCTGTTCCGGTGTGCCGACCAGCGGCCCGGTGCGGAACTGCTCGCGGACCCGGTCGGCCCGGTCCGGCACCACGGCTGCGTAGTGCTCGTGGATCCAGTCGAGCTTCTTCTGGACGGCGGCCTCGGTCTCGCCGATCACGACGTTGTAGTTCGCGGACCGGACGATCTCGTCGAAGTCCCGCCCGAGGTCCTTGCAGTGACCGGCCAGCACCTCGGACTTGTGCTTGAACGCTTCCGGGGTGCCGTCGAAGTTCGTGTACACGGCGTCCCGGGCGGCGATCCGCAGGGTCTTCTTCTCACCGCCGCCGGCGATCCACAGTGGGATGCCGCCCTGCTGCAGCGGCAGCGGGCGGCAGATGGCGCCGTCCACCTGGTAGTGCTGGCCGTCGAGCGTCGCGGTCCCGTCGCGCCACAGCTGGCGCATGATCTGCACGCCCTCGTCCAGCATGCCGATCCGCTCCCCGGCCGTCGGGAACCCGTAGCCGTATGCACGCCACTCGTGCTCGTACCAGCCGGCCCCGATCCCCATCTCCACACGGCCGCCGCTGATCACGTCAACCGTGGCGGCGACCTTCGCCAGGTAGGCGGGGTTCCGGTAGCCCATGCAGGTGCACATCTGCCCGAGACGGACGCGGTGCGTCGATGCGCCGAGCGCGGACATGAGCGTCCAGGCCTCGTGCGTGGCGTCGTCCGTGGGCTTCGGGACCGTGTGGAAGTGGTCGTACACCCACAGCGACTCCCACACCTGCCCCTCGTCGGCCCTGTGCGCGACGGACAGCATCGTCGCCCACTGGTCCTCCGGCTTGATTCCTGCGAGGTCGAGACGCCACCCCTGAGGGACGAACAGGCCGAATCGCATGACTCCCACCTTATGGCGGCACGCCGGCCGGTACCGTCGGCGCATGCGTCTGTCGGTAATCGGCTGCGGCTACCTGGGTGCCGTCCATGCTGCGGCGATGACGAGCCTGGGGCATCAGGTCGTCGGTGTGGATGTGGACGCCGAGAAGGTCGCCCTGCTGGGGAAGGGTCAGGCGCCGTTCCACGAGCCGGGGCTGCCGGAGCTGCTGGAGTCGGCGCTGGCGACGGGACGGTTGTCCTTCACCACCGACGTCTCGCAGGCCGCGGACGCCGACGCGCACTTCATCTGCGTGGGTACCCCGCAGCGCAAGGACTCGCTGGCGGCTGACCTGACGTACGTGGACGCCGCTGTCACGTCGCTGGCCCCGCACCTGCGCAGGCGCACGGTGGTGATCGGCAAGTCGACGGTGCCGGTGGGGACCGCGGTGCGGCTGGCCGACCAGCTGCGCCGACAGGCGCCCGCGGGTGAGGACGTCGTGCTGGCGTGGAACCCCGAGTTCCTGCGCGAGGGGTACGCGGTGCAGGACACGCTGCACCCCGACCGGTTCGTGTACGGCGTCCCGGACGGTGAGGACGGGGC
>JASBSH010000168.1 GCA_030149025.1 Actinomycetales bacterium
CCTGTTGCGCCTCGTGGAGCCGGATGCGGGCACCATCCGGCTGCGGGTGGACGGGGGGGCCGCCGGACTCGGCGACCGCCCCCCGAGCGGCTCGCCCGACTCGGACGTCGTGGACGTCCTGTCGCTGACGCCGGCACAGCTGCGCCGACTGCGCCGGCACATGCAGCTGGTCTTCCAGGATCCGTACGCCTCGCTCAACCCCCGGATGACGGTGGGGGAGGCGATCGGGGAGCCCCTCACCGAGCACGGCATGGGAACCCCTTCGGAGCGGCGCGAGCGTGTGGCCGCACTCCTCCAGATGGTCGGGCTCGACCCGCAGTGCGCCGAGCGCTACCCGCATGCGTTCTCCGGTGGTCAGCGCCAGCGGATCGGCATCGCGCGCTCCCTTTCCCTGAACCCGCAGTTCCTCATCCTGGACGAGCCGGTGTCGAGTCTCGACGTGTCCGTGCAGGGGCAGATCCTGAACCTCTTCGCCGACCTGCAGGAAAAGCTCGGCATGACCTACCTGATCATCGCCCACGACCTGTCCGTGGTGCGGCACGTCAGCGACCGCGTCGCCGTCATGTACCTCGGCACGGTCGTGGAGATGGCCGACCGTGAGGACCTGTTCGGCGCCGCCGCCCACCCGTACACCGTCTCGCTGCTCTCGGCGGTGCCGGACCCCGACGACGTCTCCCGTCGCCGTGAGCGCATCGTGCTCTCCGGGGAGCTGCCGTCGGCCGCTTCCCCTCCGCCGGGCTGCCGCTTCTCCACCCGCTGTCCGGTGGCGCAGGACCGCTGCAGCGTGGAGGTGCCGGCGCTACGGGAGATCGCGCCCGGGCACCGGGTGGCATGCCACTATCCGGGGTCCCTGGCGCCCGACGGCCGCCGCCGGGCGCCGGTGGTCACCCGCTGAGCCGGTGGTCACTCGCTGAGCAGACGCCGCATCCTCGCCCGGCGCGCGAAGTGGCCGCGGGGCACCGCCGACTCCGGCAGTGCGCCGAATGCGAGCCGCCGGGCGACCGCCGCTCGGCCCACTCGGCTGGTCGAGGGGTCCAACGCGTCACGCAGCCCATCCCCCACCATGTTGATCGCCAGCACTGTCACGATGATCATCAGCCCGGGGAACACTGCCAACCACGGCGAGGTGAAGATCTGCGCCTGGGCATCCTCGAGCATCGACCCCCACGAGGCCAGCGGCGGCTGGAGGCCGAGCCCGAGGAAGCTGAGGGTGGACTCCGCCATGATGGCGCTGGCCACTCCCAGGGTGCCGGCCACCGTGATGGGCGACATGGCGTTCGGCAGCAGGTGCCGGACGACGATCTTCCGGCGCCGGATCCCGAGCGCGTGTGCGGCCTCGATGAACTCCCGTTCCCGCAAGGACATCAGGGAGGCACGGGTGAGGCGTGCGACGTTCATCCAGCGCACCAGGCCGACGATCACGACGATGGTCAGGAATCGCGGCCCGAACAGCGCACTGGCGAGGATGAGCAGGAACAGGTCAGGCAGGCTGAGCATCAGGTCCACGAGCCGCATGAGGACGTTGTCGACCCAACCACCGAAGGAACCGGCCAGTGCGCCGATGAGCACCCCGAGCGCGAGCGCGACGGCCGTGGCGAGCGCACCGACGGCGAGCGAGACCCGACCTCCGGCGAGCACCCGCGTGAGCGTGTCCCGGCCGAGCTCGTCCGTCCCCATCGGGTGAGCGAGGGACGGCGCCTGCAGCCGGGAGCCGATGTCCTGGGCAACGGCGTCGTACGGGCTCACGACGGGCCCGAGGATCGCGCCCAGGACGACGATCCCCAGGACGGCGAGCCCGGTCAGCGCCATCCGATTGCGCACGAGGCTGCGGAGAACGGCGCGACGCGGTGATGCCGTCGCACGGACAGGAGCACCCGTCGTCGTCCCGGCGTCCCCGACAGCGGTCGCCTCCTCAGCCACGGCGGATCCTCGGGTCCAGGGCCCCGTAGGCGACGTCGGCGAGCAGGTTGCTGACCAGCACGACGACCGAACCGATGACGAGGATGCCCATGAGGACGGGGTAGTCGAAGCGCACGGCGGACTCCCAGAAGAGCCTGCCCGTACCCGGCCAGGCGAAGATGGTCTCGACGACGACCGCACCCACCAGGTACTCGGGGATGTGGATGGCGACGACGGTCACGAACGGGATGGAGGCGTTGCGCAGGCCGTGGCGCAGGTGCAGCCGGCCCGGTGTCATCCCACGTGCTCGGGCGAACCGGATGAAGTCGCTGCCCAGCACCTCGACCATCGAGGAGCGCAGGTACCGGGTGAAGAACCCCACGCTGACGAACGACAGGGTCAGCGCCGGCAGCGCGAGGTACTCCAGCCGGGTCAGCAGCCCACCCCCGCCCGTGGCCGGCCCCGTGCCGCCCCCTGGAAGCCATCCGAGCTGGACCGTGAAGACCACGATGAGCATCAGACCCAGCCAGAACACCGGGATGGAAAGGCCGACGAAGCTGGCGCCGGTCAGCACGGTGTCCACCCAGGTGTACTTCCGGACGGCGGCCAGCACGCCGAGCGGGACGGCGACGACCAGGGCCAGCGTCAGCGCGACGGCCATCAGCTCCAGCGTGGCCGGCAGCCGCTCCAGCACCATGTCCAGCACGGGGCGCCGGGAGACGAACGACGTACCCCAGTCCCCACGGAGGAAGGCACCGAGCCAGGTCAGGTACTGGACCGGCAACGGCCGGTCGAGACCCAGCTCGCGCTCGATCCGGGCGAGGTCCTCACCCGTGACGCTCGCGTTGCCGTAGTAGGCGGCGGTCGGTCCACCGGGCATCGCCCGCAGGAGCAGGAAGGCCAGGAAGCTGATCCCGACCAACAGCGGAACGGCCTGCGCCAGACGGACGAGGACGAAACGGGTCACGGCCCACCACGTCCGGGCCGGATCGGCTCGCTCACCGGCTCAACCACCAGTCCTTGGTGTTCCAGGTGAACTCGTCCCAGGAGTTGATCTCGTAACCCTTGACCGCCGAGGAGAAGGCGTTCAGCTCGGAGCGGTTGTAGAGCGGGATGTAGACCGACGACTCAGCGATTCGCTCAACCGCGGTGCGGTAGGCGGCCGCACGCTCCTCCTGGTCCAGCGTCGCGGACCCGGCCGCTATCGCGGCGTCCAGCTGCGGGTCGGCGAGCCTGAAGAAGTTCCAGCCCTCACCGCCGTTGGCCTCCGTCGGGATCTGGTCGGACGTGAACAGCGTCGTCAGGAAATCGGCCGGGTCGAAGTCGGCTCCCCATGTGTCCTCGACGATGTCGAAGTTCCCGCGCTTCAGCAGACCGTTCTCCTGCCAGTTGCCGAAGATGTTCGCCGCCGGCGCGTTCTGGATGGACAGCTTGATTCCCACGGCGCCGAGCTGTTCCTGGAGCAGTTGTTGGGTCAGCTCACGGGTCTGGCTGCCTGTGGGAGTGGTGATACGCAGCTCCAACGGCTTCCCGTCCTTCTCCCTCACCCCGTCACCGTTGCCGTCCCGCCAGCCGGCCTCCTCGAGCAGGGTCTGTGCAGCCTGGGGGTCGTACTTCGGCAGCTCGAGGCCGTCGGGAGCCGCCCAGCCCATTCCGATCGGTGAGGTGGCGACCTTCGTCTTGCCGTACAGCAGCTCCTCGACGATCGGCGTCCGGTCGATAGCCGCCGCGATGGCCTGCCGCACCTTGACGTCCGCCAGCACCGGGTTGTCGGTGTTGAGGCCCAGGTACTCCACGTTCGTGGTCGGCGTGGACTGCAGCGTCACGTTGCTGAGCTTCTCGAACTCGGGGATCTGGGTCTCGATGAGGTCCCAGAGCACGTCGATCTCACCGGCCCGCAGCCTGGCGATCCCCACCTCCCGGCTCGGGATCAACCGGACGACGATCTGGTCCAGGTAGGGTCGGCCCTCCTCGCGGTAGTTGGGGTTCCGGTCGAGCACGATCGAGTCCCCGGACTTCCACTCCGATACGACGAACGGACCGGTGCCTTCGGGCTTCCGGTTGTACTCGGCGTCCGCCATGGGCTGGCCCTCGAGGACGTGCGCAGGCAGGATGCCCGCGTTGATGCTGAACAGGCTCAACGCCGGCGCATACGGCTCCTTGAACTTCACCACGACCGTGGTGTCGTCGGGGGTCTCGATCGAGTCGATGAGCTCGTATCCGGTGCGGCTGTTCACCGCGTTGCCCGGAGCCATGATGGCTTCCCACGTGAACTTCACGTCTGCCGAGGTCAGGGGGTGGTCGTCGGACCACACCAAGCCGTCCTGCAGCTTGTACGTGATCGTCTTGCCATCCGCGGAGATGCCGCCGTTCTCCTCGGTGGGCACCTCCGACGCGAGCGCGGGCACGTACTCGTCAGCTGGCCCCGCGTCCACGAGCCCCTCGATGGTGAGCTCACGCACCAGACGGCTCGCCGTCTGGACCGCCAGGTACGGGTTGAGGTTGTCGGGCTCCTGGTACAGCCCCAGCGTCAGGACACCACCCGCCTGCGGGTCACCGCCGGTACCGGCTGTGCCGGCGCCCTGCTGTCCGTCGCCGCCGCCTGAGCAGGCGGTCAGGGCAAGAGCCCCGACAGCGCCCAGGGCGATGACTGTTCTGGGGTTGCGCATCAAGTACCTCCGGGGGGTGTGTCCGACTGGCGCGTCACAGTAGTGGAGAGTTGCCCCCTGCAACAGGGTTTCCGCCCGACAACTTGTTTCGTACCGAATCGCCGTCCAAAGCGGCCCAACGGCTCAGTACCGCCAGGCTGTCGCCCGGGTCGCCGTGTGGACGCCATCGGACCTGAGGCAGTCGAAGTCGGTGGGCAGCACAGCTTTTGTCGCGCAGGTGTTCGTGGCCGCCGCGCCGGTAGGCCGTCGGGAGCTTTCGGCAGGAGGGCTCTTTCGGCAGGAGGCGCTTTCGGCAGGAGTCTTCGGCTGGGTCTTGCTCGTGCTCGTGCGGATCTCGTCCCAACCGCCGGTTGTCCACAAGGGATTGTCGCGTCGCCGCGCACTGTCGGTCGCCTCGGATAGTCTTCGAACGTACGTTCGACCATGAAACGTAAGGAGCCGCGGTGAGCACCACCATGACCCAACCAGACCCGGCGGGCCTGCCGCCGGATCCTGACCCGGCGCAGGAGTGGCCGGTGTGGATGCTGCCCGACCCCGACGACCTGCTCGAACCGGACCAGGCGCCGGCGGTCGAGCCGGACGCCGGC
>JASBSH010000174.1 GCA_030149025.1 Actinomycetales bacterium
GCCCCGGTCTGCAGCAGCACCTCGACGGCGGACCGGATGTAGCCCGGCGGGAGGCTCCCGTGACCGTCGACCCGCACGACGACCGGATGCCGGGTGGCCCGGATCGCGAGGTTCAGACCCGCGGGTGTCCGGCCGGTCGGGTTGTCGACGACCTGGACGTGGGGGTTCTCGCGGCAGATCCGGCCCGCGACGTGGGCCGTGCGGTCCCGTGACGGGCCCAGCGCCAGGACGACGTCGAGCTCACCGGGATATTCCTGCGCCAGGATCGCCTCGACGGCCTCGGCCAGGTGCCGCTCCTCGTTGAGGACGGGCATGATCACGGAGACCCCGGCCATGCCGTGTCGGAACGAGCGCCGGAGTTCGCCATGACGCCCGCAGGTTAGCCGATGCCCATGTGCCGGAACGTACGCTGGCGCCATGCCCCTCGTCATGCCGGTGTTCGGGACGCGCCCCGAGGCGATCAAGATGGCCCCGGTGATCGCGGCCGTCGCGCGGTCACCTCAGCTGCAGGCGCACGTCACGGTGACGGGGCAGCACCGGGAGATGCTCGATCAGGTCAACGACTTGTTCGGCGTCACGCCGGACGACGACCTGGACGTCCTCATCGAGCGCCAGACCCTCGTGGACGTGACGACCCGCACACTCGACCGCCTCACCCCGCTGCTCCGGCGGGTGCGGCCGGACGCCGTACTGGTGCAGGGTGACACGACCACGTCAACGGCCGCCGCCCTCGCTGCCTTCTACGAGAAGGTCCCCGTCGTCCACATCGAGGCCGGGCTGCGCACGGACGACGTCTACTCCCCGTTCCCCGAGGAGATGAACCGCCGGCTCACCACACGTCTCGCCTCGCTGCATCTCGCGCCGACGCCGTGGGCCAGGAACAACCTTCTGGCGGAGGGGGTTTCACCGGACGCGGTGTGCGTCACCGGGAACACCGTGATCGACGCGCTGCTATGGGCCGTGGACCGTAGGACCCCGTTCTCGGATCCCCAGCTGAAGGACTTGGACGACGACCCGCGGCCACTCGTCCTCGTCACCTCCCACCGGCGCGAGTCCTGGGGACGGCCGATGGTCGGTGTGGCGCGCGCCCTGCATCGGCTGGCGGAAGCGGAGCGGGACGTCGTTTTCGTGCTACCGGCCCACCGGAACCCGGTCGTGCGTGAGGTGTTGCTGCCCCCGCTGCGGGACCTGCCGAACGTCGTCGTCACCGAGCCGTTGCCGTACGGGGAGTTCGCCCACCTGATGGCCAGGGCCCATGTCGTCCTGACCGACTCCGGCGGTGTGCAGGAGGAGGCGCCGAGTCTCGGGGTCCCCGTACTGGTGATGCGGGAGAACACGGAGCGGCCGGAGGCGGTGGACGCCGGCACCGTGCGGCTGGTGGGCACCGACGAGCAGACCGTGGTCAGCGAGGTGACCCGCCTGCTGCACGACGCCGACGCGCACGCGGCGATGGCGGCCGCCGTGAACCCCTACGGCGACGGGCGCGCAGCCGGGCGGTGCGTCGCCGCGGTGGAGGAGATGCTCGGCGTCGGGCACCGACTGCCGGACTTCGAACCCTGAGCGCCTCGTCCGGTCAGATCTGAGCTGCCCGGCTGAGGAAGGTGACGAAGTCCGCTCTGCTGACGGTGGCACGTGGGGAGAACGTGGTGGGACTGGTGCCGGTCGTGATCCCCTGCTCCCACGCCCATGTGATCGCCTCCGAGGCGAAATAGTCGGACGATACGTCGGCGAACGGCAAGGCCTTGCTGCTCTCCGGTCGCCCGAGCAGGCGCCACAGCATGGTGACCGCCTCCTGGCGCGTGAGATCGCTTCTGGGTGAGAAGGTCGTCGGGGACGTCCCTGTTGTCACGGCCGCACCGGCAGCCCAGCAGACCGCCGATGCGTAGTAGGCGCTGACGTCGATGTCGGTGAAGCCGCACTCGGTGGCCTGCGGCTCACCCTGCCACCGCCACAGGAAGGTCGTTGCCGCCGCCCGGTCGACGAAGCCGGCCGGTGAGAACCGGTCCAGCGACGTGCCGGTGGCGACACCGAGGGTGCTGGCCCACACCACCGGCTCGGAGTAGTAGGCGGTCGCAGGCACGTCGGCGAACGGTCCTCCGGCCTGCAACAGCCGGTTCGGCGTGCCCCGGCCCGGATTCGACACCACTCCGGTGCTTGCCCTGCCGATGATGATCTGGGTCGCCTGCGCCGGGGTGAGGTCCGGCCTTGCTTGCAGGAGCGTCGCGACCGCACCCGAGACGTGTGGGGCCGCCATCGAGGTGCCGGAAAGGGTCGCCGTTCCGGTGACCGTCCGTGCCGAGGCGGACTCGATGCCGACGCCGGGGGCGAAAAGGTCGACGCAGGAACCGAAGTTGCTGAACGGCGCGCGTTCGTCGTTCTGGTCGGTGGCTGCCACGGTGAGCACCTGTGGTTCACGGGCCGGTGAGGCCGTGCAGGCGTCGAGGCTTTCGTTCCCGGCGGCGGTGACCACCACGATTCCGTCAGCGACCGCTGCCCTTACCGCAGAGTCGAGAAGGCTGGACTCGGGTCCGCCGAACGACAGGTTGGCGACCGCCGGTGTGCCGGCGGCGTGATTCCGGATCATCCAGTCCAACCCGGCCAGGACGTCCCCGTACTGTGCCCAACCCTGGCAATCAGCGACCCGGACAGGGACCAGGGTGACGTCCTTGGCCACCCCGTACGTCTCTCCCCCGATGATCCCGGCGACGTGGGTGCCGTGACCGTTGCAGTCGCTCGTCCCGCGCCCGTCGACGATCGCCGTGGCACCTGCAACGACACGCCCTGTGAGGTCGCGGTGGTCGGGCCGGATGCCGGTGTCGAGCACGTAGGCCGTCACCCCTGCCCCGCTGCTGGAGTAGCGATAGACGCCGTCCAGGGGGCGACGCTTTTGGTCAATGCGGTCGAGGCCCCACGGCGGTCTTGTCTGGCTCCCGGAGATCCGGAGTCTGGAGTCGCGCTCGACGGCAACGACATCCGGTCCCTGTTCGACGGCTTGCACCTGCGCTTGCGTCATCGTCACGACAGCGCCGGGGAAGACTGACGTGAGGACGTCCTCGACATCCCCTCCCTGCCGCTCCATCTGACTCACGGCCCTGTCCAGGGGGACGGTCGTCCGGAATCGGACGACGAAACGCGCTTCGTCGTCCTGCCTCGCCTCGGCGCGGCTGGAGATGCCCGCTGACAGCAACAGACCCACCGCCAGCGCCGTGGCAAGCGCACGCTTCACGGTCCGGTTATCGGCAGACGGAACTGCTGCCTGAACCTACCCGGTCCTCGTCAGGGTAACGGTCCAAGGGCAACCAGCAGAACCAGTGAACATCTCGACTCGGTACTAGTCGGCTACAACGTTCACGATGGTCCGGGTGCCGTCGAGGGGGCCCATACCGCTGGCGATGTCCTGACCGACATTGTCTTCGTCCTCGGGCTGCAGGAAGGCGCCGTAGAAGCAGTCGGCGTTGGTGAACTGGTACTCGGCGCGGTATTCGGCGCCCGCCCGGAGCCGGAAGCGTTCGGTGAGCCCGTCACCGTCGCCGGAGAGCATCGTCTGCTCGACGGGCACGTTGGAGTAGCCGTCGACGACGGCGAGGTTCAGCACACGGGCCATGAACAACGCCATCTGGTCTCGTCGTACGCCGGCGTACGGGCTGAACGTCCCAGGGCCGGTGCCGGTGGTGATGCCGGCCGCCGCGGCCTGGTTGATATTCGTCTCGTACGGGGACCCGTTGTCGTCGGTGAACGCGTCGGGTCCGGCCGGCAGTGCCTTGTTGCGAGCGAACTCGTGGGCGCGAACCAGGAAGGTGGCCATTTGAGCGCGGGTGACCAGTTGCGCCGGTGAGTAGGTGGTGCGGCTCGTACCGCTGACGAGGCCCACTGAGGCAAGCCGGGCGATGTCGGTCCGGTAGGGGTTGTCGTACGAGACGTCGTCGAACTCGTTGGAGGCGTAGGCGGGAAGGTCACCCCCGATTCGCTCGACAAGCCGGGCAATGAACGTCGCCATCTGGTCGCGACGCACGAGGGTACGCGGGGCGTAGGTTCCAAAACCGGTGCCCTTGCTGACGTCCCACCACGTGATGCAGTCGATCGCCCCGAGGTAGCTGCTGTCCGCCGGAACGTCGGCGTAGCCGGCGGTCGGGATGCTGGCCGGGCAAGCGGCGTTCGTTGCCGCTGACGCGGGTGCGGCGACCAGCCCTACTGCGAGCGTGGCCGCCGCGATCACCGCCGCCACTGTTCGTCGCAATCGCATCTTCTTCTCCGGTGGGTCAAACAAGGCCAGGGTCAGCCCGGAGGGTAGCGGTGGGGCCCGCCGCGCACTGCGGCGGGCCCATTTCGCGCCCCGTACGCCGGTCACGCTGGCGGCACGACGAAGCCCCGGCCCTCCCAAGAGGACCGGGGCTCCGAAGAAACGCTGAGCGACTCAGATCACTCGACGTCGATCACACGGTCAGCGCTGCCGCCGACGTTCAGCTTGTTGCCGGCCTTGTCAGCGAAACCGGCGTCCACCGTCTGGATCGTGGCGGGGATGCCCGCCAGGTTGTCTCCGGCG
>JASBSH010000176.1 GCA_030149025.1 Actinomycetales bacterium
GTTGTCGATCTCCAGCTTGATGGCGGCGTAGGTGTCGGTGTTGGAGCTGGGGTTGATGCCCTCCTCCTCCAGATACCCGGGCACCTGCTCGCCGCCCTGCCAGCCGCTGGCGTACTGGGCCCGCACGGTGTGGCGGCCCAGGTCGCGCGGCAGTCGGACGGCCGAGAGCACCTTGGTCTTCTCGGCGCGCAGCGCCGCCGGGTCGAACGAGACGGGCTCCTCCATCGCGGTGAGGGCGAACAGCTGGAGCAGGTGGTTCTGGATGACGTCGCGGGCCGCGCCGATGCCGTCGTAGTAGCCGGCGCGGCCGCCGAGCCCGATGTCCTCGGCCATCGTGATCTGCACGTGGTCGACGTAGTGGGAGTTCCAGATCGGCTCGAACAGCTGGTTGGCGAACCGCAGCGCCAGCAGGTTCTGGACCGTCTCCTTGCCCAGGTAGTGGTCGATCCGGAACACCGAGTCCTGCGGGAACACCTTCTCGACCATGTGGTTCAGCTCGCGGGCGCTGGCCAGGTCGTGACCGAACGGCTTCTCGATCACGACCCGCCGCCACTGACCGGGCTCGGCGTCCGACAGGCCGCACCGGTCCAACTGCTCCAGGACGACGGGGAAGAACTTCGGGGGCACCGAGAGGTAGAAGGCGACGTTGCCGCCGGCGCCGCGCTCGGAGTCCAGCTGCTTCACGGTCCGGGCGAGCTCCTCGAACGCGGCGTAGTCGCCGAACTCGCCGGGAACGAACCGGAGCCCGGCGGCGAGCTGCCGCCACACCGAGTCGCGGAAGGGCGTGCGTGCCCCCTGCTTCACCGCCTCGTAGACGACCTTGTCGAAGTCCTCGTTCTCCCAGTCACGACGGGCGAACCCCACCAGGGAGAACCCCGGCGGCAGCAGTCCCCGGTTGGACAGGTCGTAGATCGCCGGCATCAGCTTCTTGCGGGCGAGGTCGCCGGTGACACCGAAGATGACGAGGGAGCAGGGCCCCGCGATCCGCGACAGGCGCCGGTCCCTCGGGTCCCGCAGCGGGTTCCTGTGCTCCGCTGCCCCGGTGCTTGCCGCCCCACCGGCTGCCCCACCGCCGGTGGCCGTCGACGCAGTCAGCGCAGTCATCCGACCAGCGAGAGGAGCTGTTCGATGCCGCGGGCGCGGTCGGTGAGGTTCAGCCGGAGGACCGGTCGGCCGTGCTCGGCGAGCACCTGCGCGTCGCCGGCGGCCTGGGCCGCGATCAGCTGACCGAAGGTGAACGGCCGGCCCGGCACCTCGACGTCGCCGCCGCCACTGCCGGAACCGGTGATCTGCAGGTACACGCCGGTGGCCGGCCCGCCCTTGTGGTACTGCCCGGTCGAGTGCAGGAACCTCGGTCCCCACCCGAACGTGACCGGCCGGCCGCAGCGGCGGGCGAGCGGTTCCCGCAGACCGGCGAGGCCGGCGTCCGACTCCCGGTCCAGATACGCCATCACGGCGACGTAACCACGTTCCGAATCGAGCTGTCCGAGCAGAGCCGCCAGGGCGCCGTCCAGGGTGTCGACCCCGTCCAGCAGCCCCTGCGTGCCCCGCACCTGGACGGCGCCGTCGGTGAACGCCGGCGGCTGCTCGCCGGTGGTGCCCCGGTCGAGGAGCTGTCGGGTGGCCGCCTTGGCGCTCTCCACGTCCGGCTGGTCGAAGGGGTTGATGCCGAGAAGGCGACCGGCGACCGCGGTCGCGGTCTCCCAGAGCTGCATCTGCGCGCCGAGCGGTCCCGACACGCACACCTCGGCCTGCCCGGGTTCCGGTTCGCTCTCGGGACCGCAGAGCCGGACGACGAGCGTGTCGTCGCCGGGGGAGGTGACCTCGGGTGCGTCGGCGGCCGCGACGACGACGGGCAGCAGACCCGTGCCCTGCTTGCCGGTGGACTCGGCGAGCAGCTGCTCCGCCCAGTCACCGAAGCCGACGAGACCCGAACCGTCGTCGATGAGGACGACCTTGTCGCGCAGGGGGTCGGTGCCGCCGAGGGCAGCACCGAGGACGAGCGCCGGGTTGTCGGGGGAGTCACCGGCCAGGGACGGCGCGACGGACGCAGCCTGCTCGATCAGGGCCGAGATGTCCGCGCCGGCCAGACCCGCCGGGACGAGGCCGAACGCGGTGAGCGCCGAGTACCTGCCGCCCACCTCCGGGTCCGCGCAGAACACCCGCCGGTAGCCGGCGTCCACCGCCAGCGCCTGCAGCGGGGAGCCGGGGTCGGTCACCGCGACCATCCGGGTGGTCGGCTCGATGCCCGCGGCCCGGAACGCGGCCTCGAAGGCCCGGCGCTGGCTGTCCGTCTCGACGGTCGAGCCGGACTTGCTGGAGACCACGACCACGGTTCGCTCGATGTCCGTGCTGATCGCCCGCTCGACCTGCCGGGGATCGGTGCCGTCCAGGACGACGAGCGGGACGCCGTCCGTGGCGGTGATGACCTCCGGTGCGAGGGAGGAGCCGCCCATCCCGCACAGAACGACCCGGTCCACGCCCTCGTCGGTGAGCTCGTCCCGCAGCTCCATGATTTGCGGCACCAGCGCCCCGGCGGTCCGGGGAAGGTCCACCCAGCCCAGCCGCTTGGAGGCCTCGCTCGCCGCAGCCGGGCCCCACAGATCGGCGTCACGTCCGGCGAGACGCCGGGCGAAGTGGTCGTCGACCAGGGCCGGGACGTGGGCGTCGGCCGCCGACCGGGCGACCGGGCCGAGCCGGACGGACACCTTCGCGGAGCGGAGGACGCCGCGGGTGCCCGCGCCCGTGCTCGCGCTCACCGGCCCGCCTCGGAGGTCGAGTCGCTCGCCGAGAAGCGCGCCAGCTCATCGGACACCGTGCCGCACAGCTCGTTCCAGGAGGTGACGAACTTGTCCACGCCCTCCTCCTCGAGCTTGTCGGTGACGTCGGTGTAGGAGATGCCGAGCCGCTCCAGCTGGTCGAGGAGACCCGCAGCCTCGTCGAAGGTCCCGCTGACGGTGTCGCCACGCACCGGGCCGTGGTCCGCGACCAGGTCGAGGGTCTTGTGCGGCATGGTGTTCACCACGCCGGGCGCGACCAGCTCGGTGACGTACATGGTGTCCGGGTAGTAGGGGTTCTTCACACCGGTCGACGCCCACAGCGGGCGCTGCGGGTGCGCCTGCGCCTCGGCGAGCACGTCCCACCGCGGGGTCGAGAAGACCTCCTCGTAGGTGTGGTAGGCGATCCGTGCGTTGGCGATACCGGCCTTGCCGCGCAGGCCGAGCGCCTCGTCCGTGCCGAGCGCCTCGAGGCGCTTGTCGACCTCCGTGTCCACGCGGGAGACGAAGAAGCTCGCCACGGACCCGATCCTCGACAGGTCACGACCCGCCTCCCTGGCCTGCTCGAGGCCGGTGAGGAAGGCGTTCATCACCGCCCGGTAGCGGTCGACGCTGAAGATCAGTGTGACGTTCACGCTGATGCCCTCGGACAGCACGGTGCTGATCGCGGGCAGCCCCTCGACCGTGGCGGGGATCTTGATGAAGAGGTTCGGCCGGTCGACCGCCTGCCACAGCGTGCGTGCCATCTCCACGGTGGCCTTGGTGTCGCGCGCCAGCCGCGGGTCCACCTCGATGGACACGCGCCCGTCGATCCCGTTGGTCTCGTCGTAGACCGGCCTCAGCACGTCGCAGGCGTTCCGCACGTCCTCGGTCGTCAGCTCGAAGACCGCCTCGTCGACGCTCGCACCGCGCTCGGCCAGGCCCTGCACCTGGTCGCTGTAGCGCTCACCCTTGGCGAGGGCGCTCGCGAAGATCGTCGGGTTGGTCGTCACTCCGACCACGTGCTGGTCACGGATGAGCCGTTCCAGCTCACCGGTCTCGATCAGCTCCCGGGACAGGTCGTCCAGCCAGATCGACACCCCGGCCCCGCTCAGGTCGGCAAGTGGTGACCTGCTCGACGGGTCGGGCGTGGTGGGGGTGCTGTCGTTCATCGCCACCGTGGCTCCCTCTCGTGTCGGTTGCTCTGTTCGGTTGCTCTGTTCGGTCGCTCTGTCCTGGTCAGGGACGGTCGGCCGTGCCGCCCGCGACG
>JASBSH010000183.1 GCA_030149025.1 Actinomycetales bacterium
AGTTCCATCCGCCCCCGCGGTGGGGCGTTGTGCCCGCCGGCGACCGGCCCCTCCACCACGAAGCCGTCGGGGCGGGTCGTCTCGTCCCGGGCTAGGTAGGCGGCCAGGACGTCCGCGGACACGATCGCCAGGAACTCCGGGCGACGCAGCGGGGGGAGGTCGGCCCCGAGGAGCCCGGCAGGGTCGACCTCTACCCGGTGTGTCGCCTGGGACCCGTGCACGTCGACGGTCACACCGCCGCGGCGCCCGGCCGCGAGATCGTCCAATAGCCGCGGGATCTCGCGCGGGATGCCCGCACCCATCAGGACGTGATCGACCCCGGCGAGCATGGCGCCCAGCGCGGCCGCGGGCGTGGCCATCTGCACCTTCTCGAGGTAGTTCACCCCGACGAGTCCTTGGTGCCCCTGCTTGGCCAGCCAGACCTCGACGAAGTTGGCGACCACCGTAAGCTGCTGCGTGGCCGGTGACTGCGTGAGGGTCAGTTTCGGCATCGGCCGGTAAGGTGTCCCGTCCGCACGGCCACCGGCGCGGAAGTACTTGCGCCACACCTGTTCCGCGACGGCCGGCGAGGGGAAGTGGTCGAGTGCCCGCCGGACGTGACCGCCCGGGTCGCCGTCCTGGAGCCGGCGGGCCACGACGGTGTCCAGGGCGGTGCCGGAGACCACCCCGAGCTGGCCCGTGCGGGCAACCGCCGACGCGAGCCGCCAGGACGATATGGCGATCCCCATCCCCCCTTGGATGACAACAGGGCGGCGCGCGGGATGCGACATGAGGTCTCCTCGGAATCTACGGTACCGTAACTTACGGTTCCGTAGGTTTCCGTGCCGCGCAAGGACCGGCCAGGGCCGAAAGTCCCGTGCCGGTCCCGGTCGCGCTCCGCCGGTGCAGATCCGCTGGTGACCACGCCGCGACCGGAGCCGACGGCGCGAACCAGCGTGTCGACGTCCAGGAGGCCTTGCGCACCTGCGCGAGACGGTGGGCAACGGTTCGGGCACGAGTCAATCCTCACCCACAGCCGTGACCTTGCGCCGACCGGCTCGTTGGTGCGGTATGGGCAGGCACCGGGCGAGGGACGGAGCGCGCACGCTCAGGGTCGACGTCGGGCGACTGGCGGCGCTCGTCCCCGTCGCCGTACTCGTGGCAAGCACCGCCGCCGTCGCGGCCGACTCGCGCCGGGACCAGGCGTCGGCGTCCCCGGTGGTCGACACCGGGGGGCTGCCGGCCGTCCCGACCGCGCCGCTGGCCGAGCCGGGTAGCGTCACCGTCCCCGGCGCTCTGCCTGACGACATCCGGCCTGACGACATCGGGACGCCGGCCAGGCAGGCACCGTCGCCGGGTGCCGGTGCGTCGGTGGTCGAGCCTGCGTCGCGCGGCGGCACCTCCGGTGGACCAGGGATCCCGGCGCGGGCGCTCCAGGCGTACCGGCACGCCGAGCGGCTGCTCGCGGCCGCCGACCCCGCCTGCCGGCTGGACTGGCCGCTCGTCGCGGCGATCGGGTACGTCGAGTCGAGGCACGGCTCCTTCGGCGGCAACGTGCTCGACGAGGCCGGTGTCGCACGGCCGGGCATCATCGGCATCGCCCTCGACGGCAGCCGCGGCACCGCCCGGATCGGGGACAGCGACGGCGGCGCCCTCGACCGCGACAGCGTCTTCGACCGCGCGGTGGGCCCGATGCAGTTCATCCCCGGCACCTGGCGGATGGTCGGCGCGGACGCCGAGCTCGACGGTCGCCGCGACCCCCAAGACATCGATGACGCGGCCGCCGCGGCGGGCATCTACCTCTGCTCCGGCACCGGTGACCTCAGCAGGAGCAGTGACCGGTATGCCGCGGTGTACCGCTACAACCACTCGGACGCCTACGTGCGGCAGGTGCTGGCGATCGCCGACTCCTACGGGCGTGGCGTGACCGAGTTGCCGGCCGGTGTGCGGGCGGCCGGGCGAAGTGGGGACGCCCGGGCGCTCGCCGCCCCCGGCGGTCGGAACGTGGACGGCGGCACGCGGCCAGCTTCGTCGGCTGGCGGTTCGAGTGCGGCTGGCTCGCCTTGGGGTGGGCCCGGTGGCCCGTCCGGGCCGGTGATGACGCCGGTGCCGCCGCCGTCCACGGGCTCGGGTTCCGGCTCGGAAGGGGCGAGCGGGTCGCCGTCGGGGTCGAAGCCGCCGGCGTCCGGAGGTGGTCAACGGCCGCTGTCCGTGCCGGCGACCACTTCCGGTGCGGGTGGGCTCGTCGGCGCCGTCGGCGGAGCGGTGGGTTCGGCAGGTGGCGCGGTGGGCGGTGCCGTCGGAGGTGGGGTCGGTGGAGTCAGCGGAGCGCTGCCCGGTGCGCCGGCACCCACGCCGTCCGCGACGTCCACGACCACGAGCGGGTCGGCGTCCCCGACATCGTCCGAGCCGAGCACGTCACCGACGTGCGTGAACCTGCTCGGCATCCCGATCCTCTGCCCGCCACATAGCTCGTGATCTTGCACTTGTGCAGGCCGCGGATTCACGAGGTCCTCGCCGGCGCCAGGCATCCTGCAAACTTGAGCGACGTTCTGCAGACGTGCCAGTCGGGCGCTGAGCACGAATCGCCTGATCGGCGTCTGCAGAACGTCGCACAAGATGGGATCGAGGCCGGGGGTCGCGACCCGCCGAGGTGGCTAGATCCCATGATCACCGCCGGCGGGTGGGGTCCGCTGGTCAGGCGGCGGAGGCCGTCTCCTCCGCCTCGCGGGCAGCGAGCTGGCGGCGCACCTTCTCGCGCTCCTCGGCGTCACTTCGCACGATCTGGACCAGGACGTGCGGGCGCTCGTTGCGGCGGAACGACAGCTCAACACGCCGGTCGCGCAGGAGGTAGGCGATCGCTCCAAGGGCGGCGGCCAGGGAGACGAGGCCACCGACGGCGATCGTCCAGCGCGCTCCGAACTCCTCGCCGACCCAACCGATGATCGGCGCACCGATAGGTGTACCCCCCAAGAAGATCGCCATGTACAGCGACATCACCCGCCCGCGCATGGCCGGGTCCGTCGTCATCTGCACGGTGGCGTTCGCGGCGGTCATCAGCGTCAGGGAGCTCAGACCCACGGGGATCAGGGAGACGGCGAAGAGCTCGTAGGTCGGCATCGTTGCGGCAAGTGTCGCGAAGACACCGAACGCTGCGGTGGCGGCGAGCAGCAGCCTGAGCGTCGGCTTCTCCCGACGAGCGGCGAGCAGTGCTCCGGCCAGCGAGCCGATCGCCATGATCGAGCCGAGCAGCCCGTACTCACTGGCACCCTTGTCGAACTCCAGGCGAGCCATCAGCGCCGTCGTCATCTGGAAGTTCAGGCCGAACGTCCCCACCAGCCCGATGAGCACCAGGATGAGGACAATGTCCGGCCGGCCCTTGACGTACCGCAGCCCGTCACGGATCTGGCCCTTGGCGCGCGCGGCTCGTGGCAAGGGGTTCAGTTCACGCACACGCATCTGCGTCAGCGACAGCACCGTGGCGAGGAACGTTACGCCGTTGATGATGAACACCGGGCCGGTGCCCACCTGGTAGATCAGGAGACCGGCGACGGCAGGGCCGATGAGCCGCCCCATGTGGAACGACGCGCTGTTCAGACCGACGGCATTAGGCAGCTTCTCGGCCGGCACCATCTCGGCGACGAAGATCTGCCGCGCCGGCGCATCGATCGCCGAGGTGCACCCCAGCAGCAGCGCGAGCAGGTAGACGTGCCACAGCTGTGCGGTGCCGGTGATCACCAGGGCACCGAGGATCAGGCCCCACAGGCCGGACAGCGCCTGGGTCGCGATCAGCAGCTTGCGTCGCGACAGCCGGTCGGCGAGCAGACCCGCGACCGGGCCGAGCACCAGCATCGGCCCGAACTGGAGGCCCGTCGTGATCCCGATGGCGATACCGGAGTTGTTGGTCAGCTGCGTGAGCACGAGCCAGTCCTGGGCGACGCGCTGCATCCAGGTGCCGGTGTTCGACACCAAGGCACCCATCGCCCACAGCCGATAGTTGAAGACCTTGAGGGACGCGAAGGTCGGGCTCACTGGGCGATCACCCGCCGCATGATCTCCACGGCCTGGGCCAGGACCTCACGCTCCTCGGGCTCGAGCTTCGCGAGCTGCTGAGCGAGCCAGGCGTCCCGCCGGCGCCGGGTCTCCTTGACCTCGTGGCGACCCTGCTCGGTGAGGGCGACGATCACCTGTCGGCGGTCGTCGGGGTCGTCGGCCCGCTGGACGAGGCCGGCCTCCTCCAAGGCGTTGATGGTCCGGGTCATGGACGGCGGCTGCACGTGCTCGCGGTCGGCGAGCTCCCGCGGCGTGAGGGGACCGTGATCGAGGGCTGCGAGCACGGAGTACTGGCCGTCGGTGAGCGCCTGGCTGCTGCGCTGCTGACGGATCCGTCGCACGGACCGCATCAGCGCGACGCGAAGCTCAGCGGCGAGCGGAGCCGGCCGGCACTGAGCGGGCTTCACCTGCGGCAGGGCCTCCGTGCTGACATCGGAGGCTGGGGACATGTGGTTAGCATAGGTCATTACCCTTGCTAACGACATTCGAGGGTCGGATCTTCCACCATCCGGGTGACGGCACCACCCCGCTGCGCCACCACTCACAACGACAGACCGCGACGTTCTGCAGCGGCGCCCCGGTGCGGTGAGCACGAGGGCAGCTGCAGAACGTCGCGGTCTGCGGGACGGCGGGAGCCTGCCTCGGATCAGGCGAGGCCCATCAGGCAAGCACCTCAGGCAAGCCCCATCAGGCGGACACCGTCAAGCGGCCGATCACTGCACGCCGAGGGCGTTCTTGAGCGGGTCGATCGCGAAGTAGACGACGAACAGGGCAGCGACGATCCACAACAGGGCGTGCACCTCCTTCGCCTTGCCCCGGACCACCTTGATCAGCACGTAGGTGACGAAGCCGGCACCGATGCCCGCGGTGATCGAGTAGGTGAACGGCATCAGCACGATGGTGAGGAAGGCCGGAATCGCGATCTCCAGGTCGTCCCAGGAGATGCCCTTGACCTGCTGCATCATCAGGAACCCGACGACGACGAGGGCCGGCGTGGCCGCCTCGTAGGGCACGATCGAGACGAGGGGTGCCACAAAGGTCGCCAGCAGGAACGCGGCACCCGTGATCACCGAGGCCAGACCGGTCCGGGCGCCTTCACCGACTCCCGTGGCGGACTCGATGTAGCTGGTGTTGCTCGACACGCTGGCCGCACCCCCCGCGGCGGCGGCGATGGAGTCGACAACGAGGATCCGGGTGGTGTTCGGGGGGTTCCCCTCCTCGTCGAGCAGGTCACCCTCGGCACCGATGGCCACCATGGTTCCCATCGTGTCGAAGAAGTCGGCGAGCATCAGGGTGAAGACGAGCAGGACG
>JASBSH010000188.1 GCA_030149025.1 Actinomycetales bacterium
GCCCCGGCGGGGGCTTGACTTTGGCCCGGCGGAACGGGTAATTGGGGCCTCCCGACCAAGCAACCAGCGCCCTCTCTTCATGTCGACCGTCTCTTCACCCGCACGCGGGCAGTGGACCTCCAAGACCGGTTTCGTGCTGGCCGCGGCGGGATCGGCGATCGGCCTGGGCAACATCTGGCGGTTCCCGTACGTGGTCTACGAGAACGGCGGTGGGGCGTTCCTCATCCCCTACTTCATCGCGATCGCGACCGCGGCCCTGCCGATCCTGATCCTCGAGTACGCGTTGGGGCACAAGTACCAGACCGGTGCGCCGTTCGCGTTCCGCGGGATCAGAAAGGCGTGGGAGAGCCTCGGCTGGTTCCAGGTCCTCGTCTCGTTCGTGATCGCGACGTACTACACGGTGATCCTCGGCTGGTGCCTGTCGTACATCGTCTTCTCGTTCGGGCAGCAGTGGGGTGACGACACCGCCGCCTTCTTCATCGGCGAGTACCTCGGTACGTCCGAGGGCGGTGACCCCAGCGGCTTCTGGGACGTCGGCGGCCTGCGGCTCGGTGTCCTGTTGCCCGTCGTGGTCGCGTGGGGCCTGATCTTCTGGATCCTCAAACGCGGTGTGAGCCGGGGCATCGAGCTGGCCTCGAAGGTGCTGATGCCCGCGCTGATCGTGATGCTGGTGATCATCGTGGTGCGGGCCGTGACGCTCGACGGCGCGACGACCGGCCTGAACGTGCTGTTCACCCCCGACTTCGGCGCCCTGTCCGACCCGGCAGTGTGGATCGCCGCCTACGGGCAGGTCTTCTTCTCCATGAGCATCGCGTTCTCGATCATGATCGCGTACTCGAGCTACCTGCCGCGCAAGACGGACCTGACGAACAGCGGGGCGATCGTCGGCCTGTCGAACGCCGGCTTCGAGTTCCTCGCCGCGATCGGCGTGTTCGCTGTCCTCGGTTTCCTGGCCGCTGCCCAGGGCGCGGAGGTCACCGAGGTCGCGGGGAACGGAGGGATAGGCCTGGCTTTCATCGCCTTCCCGCAGATCATCAACACGCTGCCGGGTCTGAACGCGGTGTTCGGAGTCCTGTTCTTCGGGACGCTGTTTTTCGCGGGGCTCACGTCAGCGGTGTCGATCCTGGAGTGCGTCATCGCGGCCGTCCGGGAGAAGTTCGGCGCAAGCCGCACCACCGCCGTCTCGGTCGTGGTCGGCGCCGCGGCCATCGCGAGCCTCCTGTACGTGACGCGGGGCGGGTTGTTCTACCTCGACACGGTCGACTACTTCTTCAACAACTTCGGCCTGGTGATCTCCGGGCTGCTCGAGGTGATCCTGATCGCGTGGATCGCGCGGCAGCTCGGCCCGCTGCGTGACCACGTCAACGCCACGTCGTACCTGCGAGTGGGTACGGGGTGGACGATCTCGCTCGCGGCTATCACGCCGGTGCTGCTGCTCGTGATGACGCTCTACAACGTGTGGAACGAGCTGCGGGAACCCTACGAGGGCTACCCGCGAAGCGGGCTGCTCGCCCTCGGCTGGCTGCTGGTCCTGGCCGCCGTCGTGCTCGCATTCGTCGCGTCGAGAATCCGTGACCGCGGACCGGCCTGGTTGGCCGCCGGCAACAGCTCCCCCAACGCCGAGATGGAGTGAGAACCGTGGAACCCAGTGCGATCGTGTTGTTCCTGGTCGGCGCCTTCTTCCTCTGGGGAGGTGTCCTGCTCGCCGTCATCCACTACGTCCGGTCCTCCCGCCGGGACAAGTGCTGACGACGACCACTGTTCCGCCGACGGATGTGAGGACAACCTCCGCCGGACGAGTGCGACCTTCGGGTGGCGACATGCCGGTGTGTCGCCACCCGAACGTCGCACAGGTCTGGGGCCGCGGGATCAGCCGGCGTTGACCACACCGGTGAGCAGCAACCCGGCCAGGACGACGGCCAGCGCGATCCGGTAGAAGACGAACGGCCGGAAGTCATGCGTCGAGATGTAGCGCAGCAGCCAGGCGATCACCCCGTACCCGACCACGAAGGACACGACGGTCGCGACGGCGATCGGTCCCCAGTCGGGGGTCCCGGGGGCATCGGCGACCTTCGAGAGCTGGAAGAAGCCGGACCCCAGTACCGCCGGGATGGCCAGGAGGAAGCTGTACCTCGCCGCGGCCTCGCGGGTGTAGCCCATGAACAGCCCCGCGGCGATCGTGCCGCCCGACCGCGACACGCCGGGGATCAGCGCGAGCGACTGGGCGAGCCCGTAGAGGACGCCGTCGCGCCACGACAGGTGCTCAAGGGAGAGGCGGTTGGACGCCCGCCGGTCGGCCCACCAGATCACGAGGGCGAAGAAGAACAGCATCGCGGCGGTGATCCAGAGGTTGCGCAACCGTGTCTCGATCTGGTCCTGGAACAGGAAGCCGAGCACGCTGATCGGGATCGACCCGACGATGACCAGCCAGCCGAGCCGGACGTCCGGGTCGGACTGCGGCACCTTGCCGACCAGCGCGAGGCACCACCGCTTGACGATCCGGACGATGTCGCGCCAGAAGTACACGAGCACAGCCGCTTCGGTGCCGAGCTGGTTGATCGCCGTGAAGGCGGCGCCGGGGTCGCGGCCGTTGAAGAACAGCTGTCCGGCGATCGACTGGTGGGCGCTGGACGAGATCGGCAGGAACTCGGTGAGTCCCTGGACGATGCCGAGGACCAGCGCTTCGAACCAGCCCATCAGCCGGCCAGCCCTGCCGCTTCGAGCTGCTCGGCGACGACGCGCAGCGTTCTCGTCCGCGACTCCAGGTCCTCGGCGTACGTGGCCACCGACAGGGTCGTGACCCCCGCCTCGGCGAACGCGTGCAGCCTCTCTCGAATCCTTTCCGGAGGCCCGATCAGCGACGTCGCGTCGATGAACTCGAACGGCACCGCCATCGCCGCCTCGCGGTGCCGGCGGTCCAGGTAGAGGTCCTGCACCTTCTTCGCCTCCGCCTCGAACCCCATCCGGCAGGCCAGCTGGTTGTAGAAGTTCTTCTCCCGGCTGCCCATCCCTCCGACGTACAGGGCGCTGTAGGCGCGCAGCGGCATCGCGGCGCGCTCCGGGTCGTCGTCGATCACCACCGGAACGGTGGGGACGACGTCAAAGCCGGCCAGCACGTCGTCGTGCGTGGCCGCCGTCCCCGGCTGAGCCTGAAGAGCCTTCCGCCGTCCGGTGCGCAGGGCGGAGAGGGAGGCCTCGCTGTGCTCGGGACTGAAGAAGATCGCCAGCCAGCCGTCGGCGATCTCACCGGTGAGCTCGAGGTTCTTCGGGCCGACCGCGGCGAGGTAGACCGGCACCTTCGGCCGCACGGGGTGAACGGTGAGCCGCAGCGCCTTTCCGGGGCCGTCCGGCAGCGGCAGCCGGATGTGCTCCCCCTCGTAACGCACGGTCTAGCGGGCCAGGGCCATCCGGACCACGTCCACGTACTCGCGGGTGCGCGCCAGGGGCCGGTCGAACCGCACGCCGTGCCAGCCCTCGGAGACCTGCGGGCCCGACACCCCGAGCCCGAGGCGGAACCGCCCACCCGAGAGCGTGTCCAGGGTCGCCGCGGTCATCGCGGTCATGGCCGCGGACCGGGCGGGGATCTGCATCACGGCCGCACCCAGGTCGATGTTCCTCGTCTGGGCACCGACCCAGGCCAACACGGTCGGAGCGTCCGAACCGTACGCCTCGGCCGCCCAGCAGACCGAGTAGCCGAGCACGTCGGCGGCCCTTGCCAGGGCGACGTTTTCGGCGTCGTTCCCGGCGCCCCAGTAACCCAGGTTCACTCCCAGCTGCACGTCGCGAGCGTAGTGCGCGGCGAGCCGCTGGCCCGACCCGGTTCACCTGGCCACTAGTAGCCTCCGCACCATGGAGCAGCGCTATCTCGGCAGGTCGGGCCTGCGGGTGTCCCGGCTGGGGCTGGGAACGCTGACCTGGGGTCGTGACACGGACGAGCACGAGGCGGCAGACCAGCTGACCGCGTTCGTCGAGGCGGGAGGGACGCTCCTCGACACCGCCGGGTCGTACGGCGACGGCGCGTCGGAGGAGCTGATCGGCTCCTTCCTGGACGACCTGGTCGCCCGTGAGGACGTCGTCATCTGCACGAAGGCGGGGGTGGTGGCGCGGGGCGACCGGCGCGAGGTCGACTGTTCTCGCCGGGCGCTGCTCGCGTCGCTCGACACCTCCCTCACCCGCCTGCGCACGGATCATGTGGACCTTTGGCTGGCGCAGGTGTGGGACCCGCACGTGCCGCTCGAGGAGACGTTGTCCGCGCTCCACCAGGGCGTGAGCAGCGGACGAGCCCGGTACGTGGGCGTCTCCAACTACGCCGGCTGGCAGGTGGCACGGGTCGCCACCATGGCGGAGTACGCCCATTCCGGCGTACCACTGGTCGCCAACCAGGTCGAGTTCTCCCTGCTGGCGAGAAGAGCCGAAGGGGAGGTCGTCGCCGCCACGGAGGCGCTCGGGCTCGGGATCCTCGCCTGGGCACCGCTCGGTCGCGGTGTGCTGACCGGCAAGTACCGGAGTGGGACGCCGGCCGACTCGCGGGCCGCCTCCCCCCACTTCGTCAGCTACGTCCAGCCCTACCTGGCCGACGATCCACGTCGAGTCGTCGAGGCCGTGGCCACCGCCGCGGAGGGCCTGGGCTGCGCACCGCTGGAGGTCGCCCTGGCCTGGGCCAGAGACCATCGCGGCGTCGCCTCCGCCGTCGTCGGTGCTCGCACCGCCGCGCAGCTGCGCGGGCTGCTCAGCGCTGAGGAGCTGGAGCTGCCCGCCGAGATCCGTCAGGCCCTGGACGACGTGTCGCTGTAGGGCCTGGCGCGGTCCCCCGTCTCGCTGGCCTCGCTCTCCTCGAGGTCCTCGAGGTCCTCAAGGTCCTCGAGGTCCTCGAGCACCTCGTCGTCGTCCTCGTCGTCGAGGTCCGACTCGTCGATGTCATCGAGCTCGTCGACCTCCGAGTCATCGATGTCACTGTCGTCGATGTCAGCCAGCTCGTCGTCGTCATCGAGGTCGGACTCGTCGAGGTCGGACTCATCGAGGTCGTCGTCCAGCTCGGCGTCCTCGCGCTCGTCCTCGACGTCGTCGTACAAGACGAACGGGGTGACCTCGTCGTAGGCGTCGTACAGCACCTCGTCGTACGCCTCGAACGCCTCCGCCAACCGGCGGTAGGCGACTTCGACGGCCGGGTCGCGTTCGCTGCGGCGCTGCTCGGCGGCCTCGAGATGTGAACGCAGGGCTGCGACGAGCTGTTCGAGCGCGGCGCGGGCATCGGTGCTCATGTCTTGACGGTAGCGCCACGCGCCGGTGCTTGTGCAGGCACAATGTCCCGTGATGGACGCCGGAAGAACAGCGTGATCGACATGTCGGTCGACGACGAGCGGTACGAGTACCGCGTGCTGACCCTCGCCAGGGGTGTCAGTCGCGGCGAAGCCCGGCAGCTGCTGACCGAGCACGCCGAGTACGGACGCTGGGAGCTCGCCCGTGTCGCCCTGTACATGGGCGGTACCCGCAAGGTGTGGCTGCGCCGCCGGATCATGCGGGTCCAGCGGTCGTTCTGAACCGCCGCAGCAGCGCCCCGCCACCGGCGACGCAGGCGGCACCCACGGTGACCAGGGTCCCGACCGGTGACCCGGTGTACGGCAACCGGTCCAGGCGCTCGGCCGACGGCTTGCGCGATCCCTGCGTGGCGTCGTCCACCCGGTCCCGACCCGACCCGGCACCGGCCGGCGGCGGAGAGTCCTGCTGCGTGTCGTCGTCCACGTCCTGGTCGGGTTTCGGCTGGCACGGGACCACGAGGTCCGCGACCGGCACGCCGGCGGCGGCGAGCTCCTCCAGCAGGTCGTGACCGAGCAGGCTCACGGTGGCGGCGAGCGGACCGGCGGCCCCGTCCGGGTCGACACGCACGCACACCTCAGCGACGCCCGGGGGGATGACGTCCAGGGCAGCGCCGGGCCCGCCGGTCGTGCCCTCAGGGCAGGGCCCGAGCAGGGCGGCGAGCTCCGGAGCCTGGTCCCTCAGCTGAGCGACGACCGACTGCCCGAGGAGCACGACGTCCGCGTCCGCGGCAGACCCGCCGGTGCCCGGCAGCTGCAGGCAGAGGGAACCGGCGTCCCCGGCGTCCGCGGCCACCGCGACCTTCGGCTCGGCCTGTGCCGGCGCCTCCTTCGGGTCCGCCTCGCTCGCGGACGCCGCCCCCTGCTGCTTCTGCGCCTGGGCCGGGTCGTCCTGCTGCTGCCCGCTCGACTCGCCACCGGACTTCTCAACTTCGGGCTGGTTCGTGGGCGGCGCGATGGTGAGCTCCGGCACCGGTAGGGACGGCGGCGGCTGTGGCGCCTGCTCCGCCGGGCTCTGCTCCGCGTCCCCGGGTGCCGGGAGCGAGCCGAGCAGCGGCTGCAGGGGGTCGGTGATGGGGTTCAACGGGTCGGGAATCCCGCGGGCATCCTGCGCGTAGGCGCCGGCCGGTGCCAGGACCACGAACGCGGCGGAGAGGACGGCGGCCCGCCGGGCCCGCGCGGAAGCTCGCCTCCGACGTCGGCCCAGGTCTTGAGGTGTGGCGAGTGAGTGTGCAGTCTCCCGCATGCGGGTTCCCCTCCTGGATGGCGACGGTGAGGACGCTTCGGCAACCTGGTCCTGCCGCTCCAACGAGGCACCGGGCCCGGGGTTACTCGTCTTGTGCGGTCATCCGCTCGCACCGGTCAGCAGTGCGGCGGTGAGGCGGTCCTGGTTCTCCTCCAGCCATGCCTCCCGGCGGCGGATCTTGTCGCCCACTCCTTCGTCCCACATCCGCGCCCAGCCGCCACCGAGCCGCTCGGCGTTCGCCTTCATCCGGTGCCAGCCGACCCGCGCCCCCCGGATGAGGACGTCGACCATGTTGCGCCGGCCCTCGGCGTCCAAACCGTAGCCGTCGACCAGGAGGCGACTGCGGAGGAACGGGTCCAGGTGGGCCAGCTCGGGCTCCACGTCGGCGGGATGCCGGAGCGGCGCCCAGTGCATGCACGTGTTCGCCACGTCACGCAGCTCCGTGGTCGGACCGGCCAGGTCGAAGTCGATCAGGGCGACCGGCTTGCCGAGCCTGACGACGACGTTCTGGAACGTGACGTCGTTGTGGCTGATCAGGGTCGGCCGGTCGACGAGCCCGGCGAGGTCGGACGGGTCGGGCATGAGATCGCGCAGAAAGGTGACGTCATCCGGAGGCGTGAAGCCGCGGCTCGCGGCGTGCAGACGGGCGACGAGCGCCCCGAGCTGGGGAAGCAGGGCATCGTCCAGTGCCCATGGCTCGGGGGTGTCACCGGCGACCTCGCCGTCGACGAAGTCGAGCACGTCGCGCCCCTGCTCGTCCGTCCCGAGGAAGCGCGGGGCGCCGTCGAACCCGGCTTCCTCCAGGTGCAGCAGGTAGGCGGCGACTGCCGCGGAGGTGGCTTGTCTCGGCCGGCGAACGGTCGCGCCGACGCGCACGACGCCCTCCGTGACATCCCCTCGGGTCAGGTCGATTTCGCCGGTCGTGGAGGTTGTTGGATCGTCGCGCCAGCTCCCGGGTTCGAGCAGCTGTCTGAGGTCCTGTCGCACGTCGGGCACGGGCGAACGGTAGCGGTCACGTGCGTGCTATCGTCGTCTCCGCTCATCGGCAGAGGCCAGTTTCTGCTGCCGGTGGGAGCATCTTGTCCGGGTGGCGGAATGGTAGACGCGCTAGCTTGAGGTGCTAGTGCCCTTTATCGGGCGTGGGGGTTCAAGTCCCCCTCCGGACACGCTCAACATCAACCCTGTTCAGCTCGCCGTGCGGGGGCCGTTTTGGTCTCGTGCGGCTTTGTTCTCTCGTCTGGTCGGGCCCCCTGCTGTCGGGAAGCGTCGACGTGGCTACTCCTGGCCAGGCGGTCCGTGTTGTCGAGGCCGGATTCACACCCTGCCATACCCGCAGGCAACCCTCTCACCTCTTCTTTCGTTATCGGTTCGTTATTCGCATGCGGGGCTGGAGCTGTCCGCCGCGACCAGGATTGTCGGTGTCTCGAACTAGTGTTCTATCCATGGTGGCGGAGGTCCCTTCCAGCGGCGGTGAAGGTGAGCGGGGTCTGCACCGGGTGCAGGCCCTGGTCGCCGAGCTG
>JASBSH010000202.1 GCA_030149025.1 Actinomycetales bacterium
CATGCTCCGGCCGAACCGTCCGGCGAGGACGTCGTCGACGTCGTGCCCAAGGTGCTCCTGCACGACCACCTGGACGGCGGGTTGCGTCCGGAGACCGTGCTGGAACTGGCGGCCGACATAGGACACGAGCTGCCGGCGTCCGGCGCTGCGGGGCTTGCGTCCTGGTTCCGACAGGCAGCCGACTCGGGTTCGCTGGTGCGCTATCTCGAGACGTTCGGGCACACCGTCGCGGTGATGCAGACCGAGGAGGCGCTGCGTCGCGTGGCGAGGGAGTGCGCACTGGACCTCGCCTCGGACGGCGTGGTGTACGCAGAGGTCAGGTACGCGCCCGAGCAGCACCTGACAGCCGGGCTGAGCCTTGCGCAGGTGGTGTCAGCGGTCGAGGCGGGCTTTCGCGCCGGGGAGTCCGAAGCGGCTGCGGCCGGAACACCGATCCGGATCGGCACGCTCCTGACCGCCATGCGCCACGCCGCCCGAAGCCGTGAGATCGCCGAGCTGGCAGTGGCTTTCCGGCAGGACGGCGTCGTAGGGTTCGACATCGCCGGCGCCGAAGTCGGTTTCCCGCCATCACGGCACCTGGACGCGTTCGAGTACCTGCACCGGGAGAACTTCCCCTTCACGATCCACGCCGGCGAGGCCTTCGGCCTGCCGAGCATCTGGGAGGCGGTGCAGGTCTGCGGCGCCGACCGACTGGGGCACGGGGTGCGGATCGTGGACGACGTCCACGTGCGTCCGGGGGGAACCGGGGGTCCCGTGGGCGGTCACCATGTCGAGCTGGGGCGGCTGGCCGGGTGGGTGCGGGACAAGCGGATACCGCTGGAGATGTGCCCGTCGTCCAACGTCCAGACAGGTGCCGCACCGAGCATCGCCGAGCACCCGATAACGCTGCTGAAGGACCTGCGCTTCCGGGTCACCCTCAACACCGACAACCGGCTCATGTCCGGGACATCGATGAGCCGGGAGATGCGGCTGCTCGTGAGCGACGCCGGTTGGACGCTCGACGACCTGCGCTGGGTGACCGTGAACGCGATGAAGAGCGCCTTCATCCCCTTCGACGAGCGGCTCGCGCTGATCAACGACGTCATCAAGCCGGCCTACGCGAAGGTGAGCGGCTAGCTCCTCCACCGCAGCGCCAAGATCGCGGCCTCGGCGTTCGCCACGGACAGCGGCCGGCAACCGCCTGTGGTCCAGCGGCGGATGAGCTCCGGTTCGTCGCGCATGAGGGCAAGGCCACGGCGGATGAGGGTCAACGGCGGCTTCCGGGACTCGGACAGGTCCCGAAGCAGCCGGCGCCAGAACGTCACGCGGGGTGGCGTCGTCAGGCAGACCGCGTCGGCGAGGACGCCGGCATGGTCGCAGTGCTGGATGAGCTCGGCCGCGAAGATGCCCTCCGCGATGACGATGTCCTCGCCGAGCAGGTCCAGCTGCGTCGTCCCCGTGCGCCTGGAGGTCGGGATGTCGTAGACCGGCACCTCGGCGCGCCCGGTGGAGGCGAGGTCGAGGATCGTCTCCATCGCTGCTGCCGCGTCCCAGGAACGGGGGTCGTCCCAGTCCACGATGCCGAAGCGTCGTGGCAGGTCCGGGTGGTCGGCGTCCAGGTAGAAGTCGTCCAGCTGCAGCACC
>JASBSH010000212.1 GCA_030149025.1 Actinomycetales bacterium
AGGGGGTGGTGGGATTCCATGATCACCGCGACGGGTGCTTACCCTTGTAGGCGCCATGACCGCCACGCCCACGCAACCCAGGACCCAGCAGCCGCGCACCTACGCCGTGCGCACGTTCGGCTGCCAGATGAACGTGCACGACTCCGAACGCCTCGCCGGCCTGCTCGAGGACGCCGGCTACGCGCCGCTCGCTGAGGGTGTCAGCGCTGACAGTGCTGATGTGGTCGTCTTCAACACCTGCGCGGTCCGGGAGAACGCGGACAACAAGCTGTACGGCAACCTCGGCCACCTGGCACCGGTGAAGGCGAAGCGCCCCGGGATGCAGATCGCGGTCGGCGGGTGCCTCGCCCAGAAGGACCGCGACACGATCGTCAAGAAGGCCCCGTGGGTCGACGTCGTGTTCGGCACCCACAACATCGGCTCACTGCCCGCGCTGCTGAACCGGGCGGCCCACAACGGCGCCGCCCAGGTCGAGATCCTCGAGGCGCTCGAGGTCTTTCCCTCGACCCTGCCCGCCAAGCGCGACTCCGCCTATGCCGGCTGGGTCTCCATCAGCGTCGGCTGCAACAACACCTGCACGTTCTGCATCGTCCCGAGCCTGCGCGGCAAGGAGAAGGACCGCCGCCCCGACGACATCCTCGCCGAGGTCCGGGCCCTCGTCGACGACGGCGCGATCGAGGTCACCCTCCTCGGCCAGAACGTCAACACCTACGGCGTCGAGTTCGGCGACCGCGGCGCCTTCGCCAAGCTGCTGCGCGCCTGCGGAGACATCGAGGGGCTCGAGCGCGTCCGCTTCACCAGCCCCCACCCGGCGGCGTTCACCGACGACGTGATCGACGCCATGGCGGAGACGCCGAATGTGATGCCGCAGCTGCACATGCCGCTGCAGTCCGGCTCGGACCGGGTGCTCAAGGCCATGCGCCGCTCCTACCGCAGCGCGAAGTTCCTCGGCATCCTTGACAAGGTCCGCGAGCGCATCCCGCACGCCGCCATCTCCACCGACATCATCGTCGGCTTCCCCGGCGAGACCGAGGAGGACTTCCAGGCCACCCTGGACGTCGTCGAGAAGGCCCGGTTCGCCCAGGCCTTCACCTTCCAGTACTCCAAGCGGCCAGGCACGCCCGCGGCCGAGCTGCCCGACCAGCTCCCGAAAGCCGTTGTCCAGGAACGGTACGAGCGGCTGCTCGCCCTGCAGGAGGAGATCTCCTGGCAGGAGAACAAGACACAGGTCGGCCGCACCCTCGAGGTCCTCGTCGCCGAGGGCGAGGGCCGCAAGGACGACGCCACCGCCCGTCGTTCCGGACGCGCCCGCGACAACCGCCTCGTCCACTTCTCGGTACCCGAGGGCGCCGAGGTGCCCCGCCCGGGTGACGTCGTCACCGTCCGGGTCACCCACGCCGCGCCGCACCACCTCGTCGCCGACGTCCGGGGGGACGAGGACGCCGACACGCACGCCGAGTACGCCGTCCGCCGGACGCGTGCCGGGGACGCCTGGGACCGCAGGCAGGCGGACTCGTGCGCGGCGCCGTCCGGGAACGGGGGACCGGCGCCGGTCGCGCTCGGGCTCCCGACGCTCCGTCGCTGAAACGGCACGAGCTCCAGGACGGTAGGCGCGGCACGAGGTCAAGGGCGGTAGGCGCGACACGAGGTCCGGCACGGGAACCGTGATGCCTCACGTCAAGATGTGCGCGAAACGTGGTCGATGCCTCAGATAGGAACTGCCCGCGAAAGTTGAGGGGGTGGGCGTCAGTTGGCGGCAATGCGGATGCCCCTGTGGACGTCGGGCAGGGCCGAGGGGAAGCTGGCGAGGTAGAGTTGTTCGGTCTTGTTGGACGCGTTCTACCTGACCGAGGACGACTTCGGCTTCCCGAGCGGGTTCTACCGGTACGTACCACCGAGCCACCCGAAGCGCAGCCGCAGGCTCGAGGACGGCGGCGAGCTGTACATGCTCGCGGTTCGCGGCAGCTCTCGCGCGCATCTTGAGGCCGCCCAACCGATCGGCACCCGCTACGACGTCGAGTGGGTGCGCATCGAGGACCCGGACCCCACGTTCGCGATGGCCGGCAGGCGGCCGACCACGACGAACGACGAGGCGATCCACGCGGTCGCCGAGCAGGGGTGGGCGCAGGGCGCGGCGTACTTCGCGCGCAACGAGGGGGCGGCGTACGACCGGGGCACGGTGTACTTCACCTCGACGCAGGGCGGCGGGTCGCCAGTCGAGTGGGAACCCGGCGACCCGACCGTTCCGGACGGCTTCGGCAACGGGTTCGGGCAGATCTGGGCATACCACACCGCCGAGCAGCAGCTGGAGCTCGTCTACCAGTCGCCGGGCAAGAACGTCCTGGACTTACCCGACAACCTGACGACGAGCAAGCGCGGCACGGTGATCATCTGTGAGGACAGCACCGAGGGCAACTGGCTGCGCGGGCTCAGCCGAGACGGCGAGCTCTTCGACATCGCGCAGAACAGGATCGGCTCGGGCGACGACGAGTTCGCCGGGTCCACCTTCAGCCGAGACGGGCGGACGCTGTTCGTCAACATCCAGTCCAGCAAGGGCCTGTCGCTCGCCATCTGGGGCCCGTGGGGGCGGATCGGAGTCTGAGATCCGCCTCTCTGCAACGTCAGCGCGAGTGCGGGGTGGAGCCCGCATATGAGCGGACGTAGCGCGGACTCAAGTGGTCGACCAGGTGCCGACGAAGTAGCCGACACCGAACGGCGCGTCGTCGTAGTCGAGCGACGACTTGGCGACGGCGCGCCCGCGCGCCCACCCCGCCAGCACCTGCCAGCCCGGCCACCCGGTCGCGCCGAGGTCCTCCGCGAGCCCCGGTGCGACCCTTGCCAGCGCACCCGCATCGCCGTCGCGCAGCGCTGCGGTGACGCCGGCGTCGAACGCATCGGCCCTGTCGTCCGGACCGCCCGGCGGCTTCGGCCCCCGACGGTTCGACCCGTCCCCGAGCACCAGCAACGACTCGTGCTGAAGCCGTTCGCCCAGGCGCCGACACCGCTCCGCTGACACGCCGGGCGGCAATCGCACCATCGCCGCGTCGCCGGACCAGTCGGCCGCAACGAGCAGCCACTGGCCGACAGCGAGCGACATCGGCAGGCTCGGGTTCACCGCACCCTCCAGCGGAGCGCCGACGCCGCCGAGCGCCCCGGCGGGCCCGTCGGGCCCGACGACGAACAGGCGCTCCTGCGCGGTCGAGTCCAGGCGGCTGACGGCAGCAAGACATGCGGCGCGAAGCGCGTCGACCTCCGGCACGTCGCCGCCCGTCACACCGGTGACCAGCAGTGGCGGGTACGGGACGAAGGCGGCAACGGGCACGCCGAGGACGCTAGCGTCACGTCAGCACGGCCGTCGGCTCGCCTGCCACCAGTGTCGGCCGTAGCGCGGACCCGAGTGGCCGGATCAGACCTTCAGACTGCCCAGGTGCACGACACCGTCGGCGACCAGCCGCGCCGGGCCGGCGAGCTCGACGCCCTGCTCGGGCAGCGCGCGCACCCGGACCTGCCCGCCGGGCACGTCGACCAGCCAGGTGCCGGGGGCTTCGGCGCCACCCCAGGTCATGGCGGCCAGCGCAGCGGCGCACGCACCGGTCCCGCAGGACCGCGTCTCCCCGACGCCGCGCTCGTGGACCCGCATGCGCAGCCGCCCCTCGGGACCGGTCGGCGGCTCCATCACGATGAGCTCGACGTTGGTGCCGTCGCGCGGTACGGGGTGCACCACGGGCGCGGAGAGCAGGTCGGCAGCGTCCAGCTCGGCGGCGTCCGGCAGGGCCACGACGGTGTGCGGGTTGCCCAGGTCCACCGACAGCCCCGGTCGCGCGACCCCGTCCAGCCCGGTGATCCGGACCTCGGCGTCGAACCCGTCGGACACTGCGGCGGGACCACCGGGCAGCCGCCAGCGGCCCATGTCGACGGCAAGCCAGTCCGGCTCGCCCGCTGGGCCCACGGCACGCCGGACGCGCCGCACGCCGGCTCGTGTCCCGATGACGAGACCGGTGGCGGTGTCGAGCACCGCCGGCTCGATCAGCCCGCGCTCCTGCAGGTACGCAGCGAAGACGCGGACACCGTTGCCGCACATCTCGGCGAGCGAGCCGTCGGCGTTGCGGTAGTCCATGATCCATTCGGCGTTCTCGTCCTCCGCGAGGCTGTCCTCACCCTCGGGCAGCGCCGTCGACCGGACCACGCGGATGAGCCCGTCACCGCCGATCCCGGCTCGCCTGTCGCACAGGGCGGCGACGGTCGCGGGCGAGAGGTTCAGCTGCCCGTCGGGGTCGGCGACGAGGACGAAGTCGTTCTCCGTGCCGTGGCCTTTCGTGAAGCGCAGCTCGTCACCCATCCCTCAAGGCTACGGGCGCAGCGACCTCAGGACCGCAAGCGACTGGTCGAAAGCCCGCGGGCCGGCGTCCACCCAGTGGATCCGCCGGTCGCGACGGAACCAACGCTCCTGACGCCGGGCCAGCTTCTTCGTCGCCCGGACCGTGTCGGCACGGGCCTCGTCCAGGGAGCAGACGCCGTCCAGGTACGCCACGACCTGCGCGTACCCCACAGCGCGTGAGGCGGTCCTTCTCTCCCGCAGCCCTTCCGCGGCAAGCCGTTCCACCTCACCGACCAGACCGGCGTCGAACATCGCGTCCACGCGCCGCTCGATGCGCGCGTCGACCTCCTCCCGCGGCAAGGCGAGCCCGATCTGGACGGCGGCACGCCCGTACTCGTGGGACGGCATCGTCGCGCTGAAGGCACGACCCGTGAGCTCGACCACCTCCAGGGCGCGCACGATCCGGCGCGTGTTGGTCGGCAGAATCGCCTCTGCGGCAACGGGATCCGCGGCACGGAGCCGGTCGTGCATCACCGCGCTGCCGACGTCCGCGGCCTCGGTCTCCAGCCGGGCGCGGATCACCGGGTCCGTGCCCGGGAACTCGAGCCGGTCGAGGGCGGCACGGATGTAGAGGCCGGAGCCGCCGACCAGCACCGGGACGCGGCGACGGGCCTGGACGTCGTCGAACAGCTCGCGCGCCGCGCGCTGGTACGCGGCGACGCTGGCCTCCTGCCGCACGTCGAGCACGTCGAGCAGGTGGTGGGGGACGCCGCGGCGCTCGTCGACGGAGAGCTTGGCGGTGCCGACGTCCATGCCCCGGTAGAGCTGGGAGGCGTCGGCGTTGACCACTTCACCGTCGAGCTCGAGGGCGAGCCGCACGGCGAGGTCGGACTTGCCGGTCGCCGTGGGTCCCACGACGGCCAGGACGAACGGGACGGCGGGCTCGGGCACAGGCACGCCGTGAGTGTCTCAGCAGGATCTCGGGTCGCCCGGCCGTCGCCGTTGTGCGATTTTTGATGTGTTCGCCACGAGGCACGAGAGGAAGTCCGACAATGAGCCTTTTCGACAAGCTTCGCGGCAAGGCCACGCAGTGGGCGAAGGACAACCCCGAGAAGGTCCAGAAGTACGGCGACCAGGTCATCCGGCGCGCGGGTGACGCCGCGAACCGCGCGACCGGCGGGAAGTACACCGGCAAGATCCGCGATGGGCAGCGACGTCTTGACGACAGGCTGCGCAAGGGGCAGCCCCGTCGCGACGGTCTCGCCGGCAACGACGGCGACACCCCCAGCCGTGCCGACGAGGACAAGGGCGGCCTGTAGCGCCGACCTGGCCTTGCTCACTCAACCCCGCCTTGCTCACCCAACCGCCGGTTCGGCCCCCGGGGAACCGCAGGTCTGGTGAGCAACGGGAGGTCTGGTGAACAAGCGGGCCTACGCGCCCCGGCCGGGGAGCCGAGTCACGGTCAGCACCCGGAAGCCCTTGCCGCTCGCGGCGCGGGAGACGTCGAACGAAGGCGACAGCTCGCCGTCCAGCCACGTCATCAGGGAGTCGGCGCCGAGGTTCCGTTGCACGACCAGGTGCGCGCTGGCCCCGTCGGCGAGCCGCGGCACCCAGCTGAGCAACAGCTCGTGCAGCGCCTGCTTGCCCACCCGGATCGGAGGGTTGGACCACAGC
>JASBSH010000226.1 GCA_030149025.1 Actinomycetales bacterium
CGGCCAAGACCTCGGGAGCTGTCGATGCGCCTGCGGGGCGGCCGCACCGGCAAGCGCGCGGTCGTCTGCGAGGGCCTGCGGCTGATGGCCGGCGGTCGAGACGGGCAGCAGGAGCTGATGCGCCCGTTCGACGCCGAGATCTGGTTCGGTGACAGGGTGGCGGTGCTCGGCTCGAACGGGTCGGGCAAGTCCCACTTCCTCCGGCTGCTGGCCGGTGGAGGCACAGACCCGGACGGCGAGCACCGGCCGGCGGGGGACCGGCCCGTCGAACGTGTCGAGCACGACGGCGTCGCGCGGCTCGGCGCAAGGGTGCGGCCAGGCTGGTTCGCCCAGACCCACATCCGCCCCGACCTGGCCGGACGGACGCTGCTGGAGGTGCTGCACCGGGGCGACGAGCACCGGCCCGGGATGGGGCGGGAGGAGGCCAGCCGGGCACTGGACCGTTACGAGCTCACCCGCAGCGCCGAGCAGGCCTTCGACACGCTCTCGGGTGGTCAGCAGGCGCGGTTCCAGATCCTGCTGCTGGAGCTGTCCGGTGCGACGCTCCTGCTGCTCGACGAGCCGACGGACAACCTGGACCTGGAGTCCGCGGAGGCCCTGGAGGCGGGCCTGGCCGGGTTCGAGGGCACCGTGGTGGCAGTGACGCACGACCGGTGGTTCGCCGGTGGGTTCGACCGGTTCCTCGTGTTCCGCTCGGACGGGGTCGTGGAGGAGGCCGACGAGCCGGTGTGGGACGAGGCGCGAGTCGTCCGGGCGCGGTGAGGTTGCCACCTAACCGCGGCCCGAACGAAAGATCGCTACGTTCTTGCGAGGGCCTCGTGCTCAGCGCGGCCCTCGCGGTCACAAGAAGGTAGCCATCTTTCGACTGAGCCGAAGTGCTGGCGAGGCGGGCGCGCGCCACCGGATCTGGGGAGACCGGCATCCGCCCGGGCCGTTTTGACCCTGCCGCGCCCGCGCGGGTACTCTGACTAGTCGTTGTGCCCCCGCCGCGTGCCCTCGAGGGCGTGCTGTGGGTGCAGCGCGTGGCTCCGTGGCAGACCAGTTCGACCGCGATCTGATCGACCGACCTGATCGACACGGCCGCGCAACCGACACTCTCGAGACGACTAACGAAGGCTAACCGTGCGCACGTTCACCCCCAAGCCCGGCGACGTCGAGCGCCACTGGCACGTCATCGACGCGACTGACGTCGTCCTCGGCCGGCTGGCGTCCCACACCGCCCAGCTGCTGCGGGGCAAGCACAAGCCGGTCTTCGCGCCGCACGTCGACACCGGTGACTTCGTGATCATCGTGAACGCCGACAAGGTTGCGCTCACGGGCAACAAGCGCGAGCAGAAGGTCGCCTACCTCCACTCTGGCTTCCCGGGCGGCCTGCGTGCGACCGGCTACACCAAGCTGCTCGACGAGAACCCCCAGCGCGTCGTGGAGAAGGCGGTTCGCTGCATGCTGCCGAAGAACAGCCTCGGCCGGCAGATGCTGCGCAAGCTCAAGGTCTACGCCGGGCCCGAGCACCCGCACGCAGCCCAGAAGCCGCAGCCGTTCGAGATCACCCAGGTCGCGCAGTAGCCGCCTGCTGCCGGCAGCCGAGAACACTTCAGACCGCTACCGCGCGTCGAACCGAGGAGAACCGTGGCAGAGACCACCGCCGAGAACCCGCTCGAGGACCACGACGAGGACGCCCCGAGCAGCTACACCAGCGCCACCCCGGGCACTCCGGGCACCGGCACCTCCATCGTGGCCCCGGGTGCGGCCACCGGTCGCCGCAAGCAGGCGATCGCCCGTGTGCGCCTGGTCCCCGGCAACGGCACGTGGAAGATCAACGGCCGTGACCTGGAGAACTACTTCCCCAACAAGGTGCACCAGCAGCTCGTGAACGAGCCGTTCCGCGTGCTGGGCCTCGAGGGCCGCTTCGACGTCATCGCGCGCCTGGGCGGCGGCGGCGCCTCCGGCCAGGCCGGTGCCCTGCGGCTCGGCATCGCCCGCGCGCTCAACGAGATCGACCTCGAGGTGAACCGTCCGGCCCTGAAGAAGGCCGGCTTCCTCACTCGTGACGCCCGCGCGACCGAGCGCAAGAAGGCAGGCCTCAAGAAGGCCCGTAAGGCTCCGCAGTACAGCAAGCGCTGACGCGCCAGCCGGAAAGACGCACGGACCGACGGCCTCGGGGGTACGCTCCCGGGGCCGTCGGTATGTTCCGCTGACCAGAGTCGACGAGGAGAAGCCAGTGCCAAGACTGTTCGGCACCGATGGCGTTCGGGGACGGGCGAACGAGGACGTCACCGCGGAGCTGGCGCTGGACCTGGCAGTCGCCGCCGCGCACGTGCTGGGGGACGTCGGCGAGTTCGCCGGCCACCGGCCCAAGGCCGTCGTCGGCCGCGACCCCCGCGCGTCGGGTGAGTTCCTGTCCGCGGCCGTGGTCGCCGGCCTGGCCAGCGCCGGTGTGGACGTGCACGACGTGGGCGTGCTGCCGACGCCGGCGGTGGCCCACCTCGTCGGCGCCATGGAGGCCGACCTCGGGGTCATGCTGTCCGCCTCGCACAACCCGATGCCGGACAACGGCATCAAGTTCTTCGCCCGAGGTGGCCACAAGCTCCCCGACGAGCTGGAGGACGCCATCGAGGACCGGCTCCGCGAGCACTGGCGCCGGCCGACCGGCGCGTCGGTGGGCCGCATCCGGGGCAACGGGACGGGCGCCGACCTGTACGTCGAGCACCTGGTCTCCACCCTCCCCAACCGCCTCGACGGCCTGAAGATCGTGGTCGACTGCGCCCACGGCGCGGCCAGCGAGGTCGGGCCGCGAGCCCTTCGCCAGGCAGGCGCCGAGGTCGTCGTGATCGGCGCCGACCCCGACGGCCTCAACATCAACGACGGCTACGGGTCGACGCACATCGAGCACCTGCAGGAAGCGGTCATCGCCCAGGGTGCCCACGCGGGTGTCGCCTACGACGGGGATGCCGACCGCTGCCTCGCCGTGGACGCGGCCGGTCAGCTCGTGGACGGCGACCAGATCATGGGCATCCTCGCGATAGCGCTGAAGGAACGCCAGGCGCTCAGCAAGGGCACCCTGGTCACCACGGTGATGAGCAACCTCGGCCTGCGCCTCGCCATGGAGCGCGAGGGCATCCGGACCGTGCAGACCGCCGTCGGCGACCGCTACGTCCTCGAGGAGATGCGCCGCAGCGGCTACTGCCTCGGCGGCGAGCAGTCGGGCCACGTCCTGCTGCTGCAGCACGCGACGACCGGTGACGGCGTCCTGACCAGCCTCCACCTGCTCGCTCGCCTGGCACAGCTCGGAATCCCGCTCGCGGACCTCGCCGCCACGGTCGAGCGCCTGCCGCAGGTGCTCGTCAACGTGCCCGGTGTGGACAAGACCAAGGCGAGCAGCGATCCCGGCCTGCGTGACGCCGTCCTGGCTGCCGAGAACGAGCTCGGCGAGACCGGGCGGGTCCTGCTGCGCCCGTCCGGCACCGAGCCGCTCGTGCGCGTCATGGTCGAGGCGGCGCAGGCCGAGCAGGCGTCGCGGATCGCGGAGTCCCTCGCCCGCGTGGTCAAGGAGCGCCTCGCGCTCGCCTGAGGCGAACGCCGGAAATCCCGTTGCCGGGCGGCGGCGATGCCGCTGCACTTTGCCCATGCACATCGACGTCGTCGAGCTCGGCACGCCTGCGGCCGAGGCTTGGGCCTCCCGTTGGTTCGACTCCTGGTACGAGGCGTTGTACGCAGGGCTCAGCCACGGTCGCACCAACCCGGTCCTGTACCCGGCCGAGAGGCTGCGCGCCGCGCTGTCGCGGGCGACGAGCAGCGAGCGGCGGTTCTTCTTCTCCCTGGTGGACGACGACGCGCACGTCGTCGGCGCGGCTCGCGTCTTCCTCCCCGGGCTGGACAACACCGACCTCGTGCAGTTCGAGATGGCCGTCGCGCCGAGCGCCCGTCGCCGGGGGCATGGGACGGCGCTGCTGCGCGCCGTCCGCGACCTCGCCACCGCGCACTGCCGGACTCTGCTGCAGACGGACCTCGACAGGTCCTTCGACCAGCCGTCGCAGCAGTGGTCCGGAAGCGCGTTCGCCGCAGCCCGCGGCTTCCGCCTGGGGCTGGAGGACGTGCGGCGCGACCTACAGCTGCCGACCGATCCCGAGTACCTGGCCGAGCTCGAGCGGCGAGCGCTGCCGTGCGCCGAGGGCTACCGGATCTCGACGTGGTTCGGCCACACGCCCGCCGAGGACCGGCCTCGCATGGCGACGCTGATGGCCAGGATGTCCACCGACGCGCCGCTCGGTGACCTGACGTACGAACCGGAGGCGTGGGACGCGGACCGGGTCACCGACCAGGAGCAGCACCTCGCGGCCCTGGGCAACCAGTGGTGGACGGCCGTCGCGGTCGCACCCGACGGCGCCTGGGCCGGGTACACCCAGCTGCAGTGGTCGGCCCACGCGCCGGAGCGCTTGGAGCAGGAGGACACCCTCGTGCTGCGTGAGCACCGCGGCCATCGGCTCGGCCTGCTGCTGAAGGTGGCCACCCTGCAGAAGTGCAAGATCACGGCGGGGCTGGGGTCAGATCTTGCGCAGGCGGATGCGGCGCACCGAATGGTCGGGTCCCTTGCCGAGCACGAGCGTCGCGCGGCCACGCGTCGGCAGCACGTTCTCGCGCAGGTTCCGTTCGTTGATGTCGTGCCAGATCTGCTCGGCGCGGGCGACGGCCTCGTCGTCCGACAGCGACGCGTAGCGGTGGAAGTAGGACTCCGGGCGTGAGAACGCCGTCTCCCGCAGCCGCAGGAACCGCTCGACGTACCAGCTGCGCACGTCGGAGGTGCGGGCGTCGACGTAGATGGAGAAGTCGAAGTAGTCGCTGACGGCCAGGCCCTGGGTGCCGTCGGAGCGGGGCCGCGCGGGCTGCAGCACGTTCAGCCCCTCGATGATCAGCACATCCGGCTGCCGGACGACGATCTCGGCGCCGGGCACGATGTCGTACGTCAGGTGGGAGTACAGCGGAGCGCGCACCTCGGGGGCACCGGACTTGACGTCCGACACGAACCGCAGCAGCCGGCGCCGGTCATAGGACTCCGGGAACCCCTTGCGCTGCATCAGCCCGCGGCGCTCGAGCTCCGCGTTCGGGTAGAGGAAGCCGTCGGTCGTCACGAGCTCCACCCGTGGGGTGGTGGGCCAGCGCGCGAGCAGCTCGCGCAGCACCCGGGCGGTCGTGGACTTGCCGACGGCGACCGACCCGGCGACCCCGATCACGAACGGGGTCCGGGCCGGCACCTCCCCGAGGAAGGTGGTGGTCGCCTCGTGCAGCTGGTGGGCCGCGGCGACGTACAGGTTCAGCAACCGCGACAACGGCAGGTAGATCGTGTCCACCTCGGCGAGGTCGATGCGCTCACCGAGACCCCGGAGCCGCGTGACGTCCTGCTCGGTCAGGGGCAGAGGGGTCGACAAGGCCAGCTTCGCCCAGGCATCGCGACCGAGCTCCACGTACGGCGACACGCCGCCGGTGCCCGTGCCGGCGCCGTTCCGCGGGCTGCTCGGGCTCGACACGGGTGGCATTGTGCCGTGTCGCGGCCGGCTGGCGACGGGCCGTCCCCACTCGCCCGAAGAAGGTGGGCCTCGCCGTTACTCTTGCGGCCATGTGCGGAATCGTCGGATACGCCGGCCACCCCGGCTCCACCCAGGCCCTTGACGTCGTGCTCGAGGGGCTCGCCCGGCTCGAGTACCGGGGGTACGACTCGGCCGGTGTGGCGCTGCTGAACGACGGCGGCCTGCAGACGGCCAAGCGCGCCGGCAAGCTCGCCAACCTCCTGGGGGAGCTGGCCGAGCAC
>JASBSH010000233.1 GCA_030149025.1 Actinomycetales bacterium
CCGCGAGGCCGGCACGGAAATGGACGAAGCCCGGGATCCGAAGACCCGGGGCCGGTTTCGAGACGGCGCTAGCGCGCCTCCTCAACCACCCTGGTGGTGGTGCGCGAGGGGGGAGTTGAACCCCCACGCCCTCTCGGGCACACGGACCTGAACCGTGCGCGTCTGCCTATTCCGCCACTCGCGCGAGCGACGAAAGGTTAGCACGGGGGCGGCCTCGCCCCTGACGGCCGTGGGGCGGCTCATCTCGGCCACAACGTCAGCGCAGAAGCATCCCGGAGCCCCCACTTGCGCAGACGCACGGGTGGGGGGTTCTGCGAGCGCACGGTCACAGGTAGTGCCGTTACGATCGCACGTGGCCGGTCACCAACCGGTCCTGTTGGCGTGCACCAGCGGGCGTGCACGAGCGGCAAGCAGTCACGAGCGGACGAGCAAAGCGGACGAGGCAGCAAGGCCTTACTCATAGGACAGGGCCGGATCGAGCAGAGGGCAGGAGGTGCACCGTGGGCGTGATCGACAAGTTCGAGCGCGGGATCGAGCGCGTGGTCAACGGTGCCTTCGCCAAGGCGTTCCGCAGCGAGGTGCAGCCGGTCGAGCTGGCGAGCGCCCTGCGCCGTGAGGCCGACACCCAGGCCGCGGTGATGGGTCGCGGCCGCACCCTCGTCCCGAACGTCTACACGATCACGCTCGGCAGCAGCGACTACGAGCGGGTTTCCAGCTGGCAGGACGCCCTGGTCGACGAGCTCGCCTCCAGCGTCACCGAGCACGCCCGACAGCAGCAGTACTCCTTCGTCGGCCCGGTCAGCGTCCGCTTCGCGGTCGACGACGAGCTGCCCACCGGCGTCTTCGAGGTGAAGAGCCAGCGCGTGAAGGGCACCGTCGCCCCGGCCCCCACCGCGGCTGTCGCCACCGTCAACCACCCGGTCCTGGACGTCGACGGCCGCCGCTACCAGCTCACCGCCACCAGGACGGTCCTCGGCCGCGGCTCGGACGCCGACATCGTCGTCGACGACCCGGGCGTCTCCCGCAAGCACGCCGAGATCACGCTGACCGGTGACGGGGCCGTGATCAAGGACCTCGGCTCCACCAACGGCACCTTCGTGGACGAGCAACGGATCTCCGCCCGCCGCCTCTACGACGGCACCCAGGTCTCCATGGGCCGCACCCGGATCACGTTCAACTCACCGGAGAGCGACGGGTGATCGCTTACTCATGAGCGAGCTGACCGTCACCGTGCTGCGGCTCGGGCTCCTGGTCCTGCTGTGGGTCTTCGTGCTCGGCGCCGTCGGCGTACTGCGCCGCGACCTGTTCGGGACCAAGGTCGTCCCCCGCACGCCGACGCCCAAGCGCAAGCCGCAGGCCCAGCCCGAGGCACCGCGCCGTCAACCGCGCCCGGCGCCGCAGCAACCACCGCAGCGCGACCGCGCGACCCCAACGTCTGTCGTGGTCACCGACGGCTCACTAAGAGGCACCAAGATCGCCCTGGCCCAGAGCCCGGTGCTCATCGGCCGGTCACCGGACAGCACGCTCGTCCTGACCGACGACTACGCCTCCACCCGGCACGCGCGCCTGTACCCCCAGGACGGCAAGTGGTTCGTCGAGGACCTCGGCTCCACCAACGGCACCTACCTCGGCGACCAGCGGCTCACCGCGCCGACCCAGGTCCAGCCCGGTACCCGCCTGCGCATCGGCCGCACCGTGCTCGAGCTGAGGAGGTGACGCACCATCGCGATCGCCCTGCGCTACGCCGCTCGCTCTGACATCGGACTCGGCCGCTACAAGAACAACCAGGACTCCGCCTACGCCGGCCCGCACCTGCTCGTCGTCGCGGACGGGATGGGCGGGCACGCCGGCGGCGACGTCGCGTCCTCGATCGCGATCGGCGAGCTCGCCCCCCTGGACGGCGAGGCGCACGGCAGCGACGCCCTGGAGCACCTCGAGCAGGCCATCCACCGCGCCCACAAGAGAATGCACCAGCGTGTCGACGAGGACCCCGAGCTCTCCGGGATGGGCACCACCATCACCGCCCTGCTGCGCTCCGGAGACCGGCTCGCGCTCGCCCACATCGGCGACTCCCGCGCCTACGTGCTCTCCGGCGACAAGTTCACGCAGGTCACCCGTGACCACACCTTCGTGCAATGGCTGATCGACCAGGGCCGGATCACCCCCGAAGAGGCCGACGTGCACCCTCAGCGCTCGGTCGTCATGCGGGTGCTCGGTGACGTCGACGCCGACGACGAGATCGACTCCTCGGTCCGCGAGGCGAAGGTCGGCGACCGGTGGCTGCTGTGCTCCGACGGCCTGTCCGGGTTCGTCAGCGACGAGACGCTGGAACGCACCCTCAGCGACGCCGAGACCCCGGATGACTGCGCCGACCAGCTGATCCAGCTCGCCCTGCGCGCCGGCGGCCAGGACAACATCACCTGCATCGTCGCCGACGTCGTCGACGCCTCCAGCGCCCCCGGCACGACACCGCAGGTGGTCGGCGCCGCGGCCGCGAACCGCAAGCGCACCTCGGTCGCCGAGGGCAGCCCCGCGGCCAAGGCCGCGGCCCTGGAGCGCGCGGCCGACCAGAGCCCCGATGACGAGGACGACGACACGCACGACGAGCGGCCACGGTCACGAACGCTCGGGGCCACCGTCGCGGGGATCGGGATCCTCGCCGTGCTCGTCGCGGCGGCCCTGTTCGGGTACCGCTGGAGCCAGCAGCAGTTCTTCGTCGGCGCCGACGCCCAGGACGTCGCCATCTACAGGGGCCTCAGCCAGGACGTCGGGCCGGTGAAGCTCTCCCGGCTCTACGAGAAGCAGGACATCCCGCTCGACACCCTGCCGTCCGTGTGGCGGGACCGCGTCAGCTCCGGCATCCCCGCCGACGACCTGGGCCACGCTCGCCAGATCGTCAACACGCTCCTGCAGCGGTCCACCTTGTGCGAAGCCGTGGAGCCGACACCCGCGCCGACAGCGGCCCCGACGGCGACCCCGACCCCAGCACCGCCCACCCCAGCACCGACGGGCGCAGGCACCGCAGCAGCCGCGCCGACAGCGACACCCGGCGTGTCGCCGTCCGGATCCGCGGCAGCAACGACGCCAGCCCCCGCGCCGTCCGCACCGTTCCCGACCCCGATCCCGACGAACAGCCGCGGCCAGGTGCTGCCCGCCGGCTGCTCCGGCTGAGGGGCAGGTCATCGAATAGTCATGGTCACCGTCACGGAACACGCACCACGCACCAGGCGGAACGTCGAGCTGGTGCTGCTGCTGATCGCGGTCGGCATCGCGATGCTCGCCTACGGCATGGTCGGCGTCGGCGTCGACCGGACGTGGTCGCCGGGCATGGTCACGTACGGCGCCGGGCTGCTCGTCCTGACCGGCGGGCTGCACGTCGTCCTGAGGTTGCGAGCGCCGTACGCCGACCCGGTCATGCTGCCGATCGCCACCGCCCTGAACGGCATCGGGCTGGCGATGATCCACCGGCTCGACCTGGCGCGGCCGGACAGCGCCGCCCTCGCACAGCGGCAGCTGGTCTGGGCGGCGGTCGGGATCGTGCTGGCCGGCATCGTGCTGGTCGTGATCCGCGACCACCGGGTCCTGAGCCGCTACACGTACACGGCCATGGTCGTCGGCTTCGTGCTGCTGCTGCTGCCGCTGCTGCCCGGGATCGGCAAGACGATCAACGGTGCGCGGATCTGGATCGGTCTCGGCCCGTTCTCGTTCCAGCCCGGTGAGCTGGCGAAGATCATGCTGACGCTGTTCTTCGCCGGGTACCTCGTCACGAACCGCGACCAGCTGGCGCTGGCCGGTCGCAAGGTCCTCGGCCTGCAGCTGCCCCGCGGTCGCGACCTCGGGCCGATCCTCATCGCCTGGGCGGCGAGCGTCGGCGTCCTGGTGCTGCAGCGCGACCTCGGTACCTCGCTGCTGTTCTTCGGGATCTTCGTCGCGCTGCTGTACGTGGCGACCCAGCGCATCACCTGGATCGCCATCGGGCTGCTGCTGTTCGTCGGCGGCGCCTTCGTCGCCTGGACGCTGTTCGGGCACGTGCAGGGCCGGGTGTCGGCCTGGCTGAACGCGTTCGACCCGACCATCTACGACAAGGAGTTCGGGGGCAGCTACCAGCTCGTGCAGGGCCTGTTCGGGATGGCCAAGGGCGGTCTGATCGGCACCGGCCTGGGGGAGGGGCGGCCGCAGACGGTGCCGTACGCCGAGAGCGACTTCATCTTCGCCAGCCTGGGGGAGGAGCTCGGCCTCGTCGGGCTGTTCGCGCTGCTCGTCATGTACATGGTGCTGGTGGAGAGAGGCTTCCGGACGGCGATCGGCGTGCGCGACGGGTTCGGCAAGCTGCTCGCCGGAGGGCTCGCGTTCACCGTGGCGCTGCAGTGCTTCGTCGTGGCGGGCGGTGTCACCCGGGTCATCCCGCTGACCGGCCTCACGATGCCGTTCGTCGCCTACGGCGGGTCGTCGCTGGTGGCGAACTGGATGATCGTCGGTCTGCTGCTGCGCATCTCCGACTCCGCCCGGCGCCCCGCCCGGCAGGTAGAACTTCGGGTACCGGCCGACACGGCGGCCACGCAGGTGGTCGACATGCGGCCACTGGCCGAGGGTGCGGGCGGTGAGACCCGGTGAACGCACCCCTTCGCCGGCTCGCGGTGGTGGCATTCCTGCTGTTCGCGACGCTGCTCGTGAGCACCACCTGGACGTCGTTCGTCGCCGCCCCGAGCCTCAACGCCGACGGCCGCAACACCCGCACGATCATCGAGCAGGCGGGCCGCGAGCGCGGGCCGATCGTGATCGGCGACCAGGCGGTGGCCAAGTCCGTTCCGGTCCAGGACGTCTACGGGTTCCTCCGCCAGTACGACCCGGGCGCCCTGTACGCCCACGTCACCGGCTACTACTCGGTCATCTACGGCCCGACCGGGATGGAGCAGGCGGAGGCCGACCTGCTCACCGGCACCTCGGACCGGTTGTTCTACCGCCGGCTCAGCGACCTCGTCACCGGCCGGGAGCCGAAGGGCGCGACGCTCGAGCTGACCATCGACCCGAAGGTGCAGAAGGCGGCGTGGGACGCCCTCGGTGACCAGCGCGGGGCGGTCGTCGCGCTGAACCCGAAGACTGGCGACGTCCTGGGCATGGTGTCGAAGCCGTCGTTCGACCCGAACTCCCTCGCCGTCCACGACGCGAAGCAGGCCGCGGCGGCCCGGCAGAAGCTGCTGGACGACCCCGCTCGCCCGCTGGACAACCGCGCCATCGCGGGGCGGCTGTACCCGCCCGGCTCGGTGTTCAAGCTCGTCACTGCCGCGGCGGCGCTGGAGTCGGGCAAGTACGAGCCGAGCAGCGTGCTGCCGGGCCCCGCCACCCTGGACCTGCCGCAGACGACCGTGGGCCTGCCGAACTCCGGTGGGCGGCCCTGCGGCCCGAACAACCAGATCTCCCTGGCGGATGCGCTCCGCATCTCCTGCAACACCGCCTTCGGCTCCCTCGGGATGGACCTCGGTGGGGACGCCCTTGGCGAGCAGGCCCAGAAGTTCGGCTTCGGCGAGGACCTGCGCATCCCCCTGCGGGTGACCCCGAGCAGCGTCCCGAAGGACATGAACAAGCCGCAGGAGGCGCAGGCGGGAATCGGGCAGTTCGACGTCCGCGTTACGCCCATGCAGATGGCCATGGTCAGCGCGGCCATCGCCAACGACGGTGTGCTGATGAAGCCGAATCTGATCCGGGCGGCGCGGGCCGATGACCTGTCGGTCATCTCCCAGCCCCAGCCCACCGAGCTCGGCCGGTCGGTGTCCCCCGAGACAGCGCAGAAGCTGACCGACATGATGTTGTCGGTCGTGAACGACGGCACCGGCAAGGCGGCCCGGATCGACGGCGTCCGGGTCGCGGGCAAGACGGGGACGGCGCAGCACGCCGAGGGCCGGCCACCCCACGCCTGGTTCACCGCGTTCGCGCCGGCTGACGACCCGCAGGTCGCGGTGGCGGTCGTGGTCGAAGAGGGCGGTAACGCGGGCGACCAGGCGTCAGGTGGACGAACCGCGGCGCCCATTGCACGAAAGGTGATCCAGGCGGTGATGGACCGGTGAGGCCGGACAACGGGTTGCTGGTCGGTGATCGCTACCGGCTGACCGACCGCATCGCGGTCGGCGGCATGGGCGAGGTCTGGAGGGCCCAGGACGAGGTGCTCGGCCGCCAGGTCGCGGTCAAGGTGCTCAAACCCGAGTACACCGGTGACGAGGCGTTCCTCGCCCGGTTCCGCAACGAGGCCCGGCACGCCGCTTCGATCACGCACCCGAACATCGCCGGGGTCTACGACTACGGCGAGACGGACGCGGGCGCGTACCTGGTCATGGAGCTCGTGCCCGGCGAGCCGCTGAATGACATCTTCGCCCGCGTGGGCGCTCTGCCCGTGGACCGGGCGATGGACATCCTCGCCCAAACGGCCCGTGGCCTGTCCGCCGCGCATGCGGCCGGTCTGGTGCACCGGGACGTCAAGCCCGGCAACCTCCTGGTCACCCCCGACGGTCAGGTGAAGGTGACGGACTTCGGCATCGCCCGCGCGGGTGACCAGGTGCCGCTGACGGTGACGGGTCAGGTGATGGGCACCGCCCAGTACCTCGCACCGGAGCAGGCGATGGGCCGGCCCGCCACTCCGCTCAGTGACATCTACGCGTTGGGGGTGGTCGGCTACGAGGCGCTGACCGGGGAGCGGCCGTTCACGGGCGACAGCCCCGTCGCCATCGCCATGGCCCACGTCAACGCCGAGCCGCCGCTGCTGCCCGGCGCCCTGCCCGACGGCGCGCGCGCGCTCATCGACTCCAGCCTCGCCAAGGAGCCCGAGCGCCGTCCGCGCGACGCTGCGACGTTCGCCGCGGCCGCCGAGGCGGTCGGACACGGCCGGGACGCCGAAGCGATCGCCTTGCTCCCGGCCGCCGGTGCCGCGGTGGCCGGAGACCAGATTGGAGCGGGCCAGACGGCGGTGACCGCGGCCTACGACCCGAACGCGACCGCGGTGTACTCGTCGGCGCCAGGGGGTGCGTACGACCCGGCGGGGGCGGTGGCCTCAACGCTGCCGCCGACCTCAACGCGACCGGCGACCGGCGGCGCGGCCGGTGTGTCGACGTCCGGGTCCGGCGTCACGCCGAAGAAGCGCGGCGTGCGGATGAGCGCCCCCCTACTGGCCCTGCTGGCCCTGCTGGTGTTCGTCGGCATGGGCGCGATCGCCGCGAACGTGTTCGGCGACGGCGGGACCGAACCCGGCCGCGGAACCCCGACCACACCCGGCACCACACCGGCGGCCACTGCCCCCACCACTGGCGCCGCCACGTCGGCGCAGGAGACGGCGCGGGACTCGGCGACGAGCTCCACGACGAGCGCGCCGCGGACCACCACGACCAGCGAGCAGCCCAGCGGCATCGTCGTCAACGCCGCCGACTACGTGGGTCGGGACCGCAAGGCCGTGGCCGCCGAGCTGAAGGACCTGGGGCTGAAGGTCGACTCGAAGGGCGAGAGGAACACGGACGCCGAGAGGGACGTCGTGCTGTCCGTGTCCCCCACCGGTGAGCTCGCCGGGGGTGACACCGTGACGGTCGTGTACGCCGACCCGAGGCCGGCCAACGACCAGCAGACCGCTCCGGGTAGCGGGCAGGGTGGCAACGGCAACGGGGACAATGGCGGCGGTGGTGACGCTGCGCCCGACCCGACGCCGTCCACGAGCAGCACGTCCGCTTCTCCCGCGCCGACAAGCAGTCAGACCGACAACTCGGGCAGCTCGAACCGCGGGAACCAGCCGTGAACGCCGACGGACACGCGCCGCGCCTTCTCGGGGGCCGCTACGAGATCGGCCCGCTGCTCGGCCGCGGCGGGATGGCGTCGGTCCACCTCGGCCGTGACACCCGGCTCGGCCGGCAGGTCGCGATCAAGATGCTGCGTTCGGACCTGGCCCGCGACCCGGCCTTCCACGCCAGGTTCAAGCGGGAGGCGCAGGCCGCTGCGGCGCTGAACCACCCGGCGATCGTCGCGGTGTACGACACCGGCGAGGACGTCCACGCCGGGGCCGGCGGGATGGACGAGCGCACTCCGTTCATCGTCATGGAGTACGTGCACGGTCTCACGCTGCGGGACATCCTCCGGTCCAGTGAGCGGGAGCCCGCCGGCGGCGTGACGGCCGGCCCGGACGACGGCACGCAGGTCGCCGAGGCAGGCGCGCCGGTGCACCCGGTCGACACCGGTGGTGTGGCGATCACCCGACCGATGGAGGTCGACGAGGCGGTCAAGTACACCGCCGGCGTGCTGGCCGCACTCGACTACAGCCACCGGCACGGGATCATCCACCGGGACATCAAGCCCGGCAACGTGATGGTGACGGACGCCGGTCACGTGAAGGTGATGGACTTCGGGATCGCCCGGGCGGTCGCGGACTCGTCGGCCACCATGACCCAGACCCACGCCGTCATCGGCACCGCCCAGTACCTGTCGCCCGAGCAGGCCCGCGGGGAGACCGTGGACGCGCGCAGCGACCTGTACTCGGCGGGGTGCCTGCTGTACGAGCTGCTCACCGGTCGCCCGCCGTTCGTCGGGGACTCCCCGGTGTCGGTGGCCTACCAGCACGTGCGGGAGACCCCGCAGCCGCCGAGCGTCTACAACCCCGCCGTGCCGGAGGCGCTGGACCGGGTGGTGCTGATGGCCCTGGCCAAGGACCGTGAGG
>JASBSH010000241.1 GCA_030149025.1 Actinomycetales bacterium
GGCCTCGTTCGATGACCGCACAGATGGGGGCAGCGGCGAAGGCTGCTCGTGAGTACGCTGAGCGGCTGGCGCGGCGAGTCGCACCGATTCCGGTGCGACTCGTCGACGAGCGGCTCAGCACCGTGGGCGCCCACCGGGTGCTCCACGATGCAGGGGTCGGGGGACGCAAGCACCGCAAGGTGGTCGACCAGGTGGCCGCCGTGCTGGTGCTGCAGACCGCCATGGACGCCGAGAAGGCGTCCGGGCGGGCACCGGGGTTGCTCGTTGACCCCGGGCCGGCGCCGGAGGTACCGTCGCCGGAGGGACCACAGGAGGCCCAGCCCGGATGACCGACCTGTCGTTCTCCCAGATGCAGGGGGAGAGCGGTCCGAGCCGCCGGCAGTTGGAACATGAACGCCGGCTGCGCCGCAAGCGGCGCCGCAGGCGCACGAGAATCGTGCTGGCCGTGTGCCTCGTGCTGTTCGCCGGCGCGGCCTTCGCCGTGTACGGCTTCGTCAAGCCGCTCGTGGACGACATGAACAAGCCGACGGACTACGCCGGGCCGGGGACCGGCGAGGCCCAGGTGCAGATCCTGCAGGGCGACAGCGGTCGCGCGATCGGCCAGCGGCTGGAGAAGGCAGGGGTCGTGCTCACCGCCGAGGCCTTCGTCGATGCCGCGAAGGAGAACCCCGACGCGGGCTCGATCCAGCCGGGGACCTACCAGCTGAAGAAGGAGATGAAGGCGTCGGAGGCCCTCAACCTGCTGCTCGACCCGGCCAGCCGGATCTCCATCACGGTGCAGCTGCGGGAGGGGCTGCGCCTCAACCAGATCTTCGAGATCATCCAGAGGGACACGGGCTTCACGAAGGAGCAACTCGACGCTGCGGTCAAGGACCCGTCGGTGAAGCTGCCCAAGGAGGCGAACGGCAACGCCGAGGGCTACCTGTTCCCGGCGACGTACACCTTCGACAGCGACGTCACACCGGTCCAGCTCGTCGCCGCGATGGTGGCGCGCTATGAGCAGGCGGTGAAGAAGGTCGGTATCCCGCCGGCGCAGAGTCGGGAGATCCTCACGAAGGCGAGCGTCATCCAGGCCGAGGGCCGAAACCCCGACGACATGGCGAAGATCTCGACGGTCATCGACAACCGGCTGGCCAAGGGCATGAAGCTGCAGATGGACTCGACCGTGAACTACGGGACGGGGAAGACCGGGATCACCACGACGCCCGCCGACCGCGCGAAGGACACGCCCTACAACACCTACCTGTACCCCGGTCTGCCGGCGGGGCCGATCAACTCGCCCGGGGAGAACGCGCTCAACGCCGCCATCAATCCCGAGCCCGGGCCGTGGCTGTTCTTCGTGACCGTCAACCCCGACACCGGCGAGACCAAGTTCGCCTCGACGGAGGCCGAGCACCAGGCCAACGTCAAGGAGTTCCAGCAGTGGCTGCAGCAGAACGGGTGAGCGAGCCCGTGCCGCTGAGCTCCGACCGACCGGTGGCCGAGAGCGACACGCGACGTGCCGCCGTCCTGGGTCACCCGATCGAGCACTCGCTGTCGCCGATGCTGCACCGGGCCGCGTACGAGGCGCTGGGCCTGACGGGCTGGACATACGACGCGATCGACGTCACCGAGGAGCAGCTGGCCGACTTCATGGCAGGCCTGGGGCCGGAGTGGGCGGGGCTTTCGCTCACGATGCCGTTGAAGCGCAAGGTCATTGCCCTGTTGGACGGCGTCTCGCCGCTCGCCGAGGCGCTGGGCGTCGTCAACACGGTGACGTTGTCGGACGGCAAGGTGCTGGGGGACAACACCGACGTCTACGGCATCGAGCAGGCGCTGCGTGAGGCCGGCGTCGACCGGATCGGTTGGGGCTGCGTGCTCGGTGGGGGAGCGACCGCCGTGTCGGCACTCGCCGCGTTCGCCGAGCTCGGCTGCCGCACGCCGACCGTGTATGTCCGGTCGCGGGGCCGGTCCCGGAAGCTGCGTGAGGCGGCGGACCGGCTCGGCGTGCAGGCGACCGTGTCCCGGTGGGAGGACGCCTGGGAGTCCCTGTCGGCCGACGTCGTCGTCTCGACCGTGCCCGCCGGCGCTGCCGACGAGCTCGCGGCCGAGCTCAAGACGGGGACGGCGCCCACCGCCGGGCCGCTGCTGCTGGACGTCGTGTACGACCCCTGGCCGACGGCGCTGGCCGACGCGTGGCTGGCGCGCGGGGGAGAGGTGGTGGACGGCGTCCAGAT
>JASBSH010000242.1 GCA_030149025.1 Actinomycetales bacterium
CCCCCGATCAGCCCATCCCCCGCCCTCGCGGAGCTCTCGTTGCACCACTCTCATCACCGGCACATCGTCGGAATGCCCTCCCCTCGCCGCCTCGCGCTCGATGTCGGCAGGCACCTCGGCGAGTCCGTCGTCGGCCCGCTCGCCGTCTTCTACGCGGTGCTCGTGACCGTCGGCCTGCACGCCGCGCTGATCGGTGCGCTCGCCTGGGCCTACACCATCGTCGTCGTCCACCTCCTGCGGCGCAGCCGGCCGCCAGCCCTGCTGCTCATCACCGCGGCAATGGCCACGGTCCAGGCGGGAGTCGCCACCGCGGCGAACTCGGCGACCGTCTACTTCCTGCAGCCGACGGCCGCGACCTACCTCTTCGCGGGAGCGCTGCTGCTCAGCGTGCCCCTCGAGCGACCCCTGATCCAGCGACTGGCGCACGACTTCTGCCCACTGCCTGACCACGTGCTCGCCGCGGCCTGTGTCCGCAAGCTCTTCCAGCGGCTGTCGCTGCTGTGGGGCTCGGTCCTGCTCGTGAACGCCAGCACCACCCTGGCCCTGCTGCTCACCACCCCGCCGAGCCAGTCGATGCCGGTCGCGACGGCGGCATCGGTCCCGGTCTTCCTCCTCGCCCTGTGGGCGTCCTACCGGTGGTTCCGCCGGTCCATCCACGAGGGCGGCTTCGTGCTCAGATGGGGTCCGACGACGGCGCCCGTCACCGCTCTCCCGGCGGGACGGTGATCGTGCCGGACGAGACCGGCACCACCGATCCCGACACGCGGGCCCGGACGGCGCCGCCGCCCTCGGCGTCGACCTCGACGTACAGCGTGGACGGCCGGCCCATCTCCACCCCTTGCAGAACCTCGAAGGACGACGTCCCGTCCGCCGGCAACAGCCCGGCCGCAACGGCCTGGACGGCGAGGGCGAGCGCCGCCGAGCCGGTCGCCGGGTCCTCCGCCACGCCGATGTCACCCGCGAACAGGCGTGCGCGCACCGGTTCCCGTAGCCGGCTGCCGTGATCGGCGGCGTCCGTCACACCGTCGCGCTCGGCATCGCCCCCGCCCTGACCCTCGACCTGACCCTGTGCGGCAACCGGCCGTGGCCAGGCGTCCGTACCCGGCCAGGCGACGACGTACACGCTGTGGCCCAGGTCGTCGATCGCCACAGCCCGTGCCCTGGGCACCGCCCCCTCGGTGACGTGGAGGATCACGAACTCCACGCCGGTCCCCGCCAGCTGGACGGCCGGCCCGGCCAGGTCGTGCGGACTGAGGCCGACAGCGGCGGCTGACTGTGCGCCGTCCAGGGTCGCCCCGAGCGTCGGTGACCCACCCGTCAAGGTGACGGGGCCGCCGTCCGGGGCGACCTGCAGCGGGAGGTCGCCGGCGCCGCAGGCCTGCACGACACGGCCGGGCTCGACCCGACCCTGGTGCGCCATCAGCCACGCCGCGCCGACCGACGGATGGCCGGCGAACGGCAGCTCGGTGGTCGGGGTGAAGATCCGCAAGCGGTAGTCGACACCGCGCGCCCGCTCCTCGGGGGTGGGCGCCAGGGGGAAGCACGTCTCGGAGAGGTGGAACTCCCGGGCGAGCGCCTGCATCTGCTCGGTGCTGAGGTCCTCGGCGCCGGTGACCACCGCCAGCGGGTTGCCGGCGAAGGGCCGGTCGGTGAACACGTCCAGGACCTCGAAGGGGAGCCGGCTCATGGTGCGAGGTTATGCCAGCACCTGCCGATAGCCTCACTGTCTGTGAGTGCACCGTCGAGGGTCTTCGTGGCGCGGCTGGCCGGCTTGCCCGTCTTCGACCCGTTGGGCGACCAGGTCGGTCGCGTCTGGGACGTCGTCGCTCTCATGCCCGGGGACTTCAGGCGGGTCCGCGCCATCGGCCTCGTCGTGGAGGTACCGGGACGGCGTCGGGTGTTCCTCCCGATGACACGGGTGACGAGCATGGACGCCGGCCAGGTCATCACCACCGGCCTGGTGAACATGCGGCGGTTCGAGCAGAGGTCGACGGAGACCCTGCTGATCGCCGAGGTGCTCGAGCGGCAGGTCACCCTGGTCGACGGCTCCGGTGTCGCCACAGTGGAGGACCTCGCGATCGAGCAGCAGCGCAACCGCGACTGGCACGTCACCAAGGTCTTCGTCCGCCGGGGGCGGCCGCAGCGTGGCTTGTCGGGCCGCTTGCGCCGCCGGGGCGAGACGCTCCTGCTGGATCTGCGGGACGTGCAGGGCCTGTCCGGGGAGACGCCCGATCAGGGCGCGTCGCTGCTCGTCGCCTCGTTCGAGGACATGAAGGCCGCCGACATCGCCGACCTGCTCCACGACCTGTCCGGCAAGCGTCGCCTCGAGCTCGCAGCGGAGCTGGACGACGAGCGGCTGGCCGACGTCCTGGAGGAGCTGCCCGACGACGACCAGGTCGAGATCCTCAGCGGTATCGGCAGCGCGCGCGCCGCCGACGTCCTGGAGGCCATGCAGCCCGACGACGCCGCCGACCTGCTCTCGGAGTTGTCGGAGGAGCAGCAGGAGCAGCTGCTCGGGCTGATGGAGCCGGACGAGGCGGCGGACGTGCGTCGTCTGCTGGCGTACGAGGAGAACACCGCAGGCGGCCTGATGACCCCGGAGCCGGTGATCCTGCCGCCGGAGGCGACTGTCGCCGAGGCCCTGGCCCACGTGCGCCGCGCCGAGCTCTCCCCCGCGCTCGCGGCCGCGGTGTTCGTCTGCAGGCCGCCGCTCGAGACGCCGACCGGCCGGTTCCTGGGAGTCGCGCACATCCAGCGGATGCTGCGTGAGGCGCCCCACGAGGCGATCGGGACCGTCCTGGACTCGGACATCGAGGCGCTCGACGTGCACGCCCCGCTCGCCCTGGTCACCCGTCGCCTCGCCACGTACAACCTGCTCAGCGTGCCCGTGACGGACGCCGACGGACGGCTGCTCGGCGTGGTCACGGTCGACGACGTGCTGGACCACCTGCTCCCGGAGGACTGGCGCGAGCAGGACGACCTGCTCGAGGACCAGCACACCGACACGAGTCCGGTCGAGCAACCGGTCGAGCAGCCGATCCAGCAACAGGATCCGCAGGTGACGGTGACCCGCGGCGAGGACGGTCGACGTGGCTGACGTGCGGTCGACCACCCGGACGGGCAGGAGCCGGCGCGGCGGTCTGGACACCCCCCAGGAGGTCAGGCGGATCTTCCTCCCGCGGCCCACGGTGGACGCAGAGACGTTCGGACGCTGGTCGGAGGCGTTCGCCAGGTTCATGGGAACGCCGCGGTTCCTCGTCTACATGACCGTGTTCGTCATGGCATGGCTCGCCTGGAACACGTTCGCCCCGCCGGCGCTGCAGTTCGACCCGAAGGACCTGAACTACACGCTCCTCACGCTCATCCTGTCCCTGCAGGCGTCGTACGCGGCCCCGCTGATCCTGCTGGCGCAGAACCGGCAGGACGACCGCGACCGGGTGCAGTTCGAGCAGGACCGGCAGCGTGCGGAGCGGAACCTCGCCGACACCGAGTACCTCGCCCGGGAGGTCGCCGCGTTGCGGATCGCCATGCGGGAGGTCACGACCCGTGACTTCCTGCGCTCCGAGCTGCGCACCCTGCTCGAGGAGCTGGACGAGCGCCAGCTGCCCCCGCCGGAGCAGGACGCCAAGCAGTCTCGTGAACGCAGTGACTCCAGCAGCTGACCGACGGCTCGGCGAGGAGTCGGTAGTCCCGCGGCGTCCGGCTTCACTCACGGGGCCGACGTGCCGAAGAGCCGGTGGTGACGAATCTTGCCGGCCAGCCGGGTGTGCATGATCCGTTCGCCGCGCTGAGGAGGCGCAGGTTCGGGGACGTGCTGGTCGAGGCTGGCCTGCTCACGGGCGACGAGCTGCAGGCGGTGCTCAACCACCAGCGCGAGTCCACGGGCGAGCGCAAGAGGCTCGGTGAGCTGCTCGTCGACCTCGGCTTCGCCGACGAGCGCTCCATCGCCGGCGCCCTGGCCCAGCACCTCGGCATGGAGACCGTCGACCTGAGCCGGCACGTGCCCGCGCCCGACGTCGTCCGGCTCCTGCCGCGCAGCGTCGCCGACCGCAACCAGGTCCTCGTCATCGACCGCACCCCGGACGAGCTGGTGATCGCCACCGCGGACCCGACGAACGTGCTGGCCCTGGACGACGTCAAGCTGCACACCGGGATCAGCGACATCACCGTGCTCGTCTCGACGCCGACGCAGATCCGCGACCAGCTCGCACGGGCGTGGTCGCTGGCCGAGGACAGCTCGTCGGTGGCCGCGATGATGGACACGATCGAGGACGACTCCTCGTTCACGGACACGCTGCCGGGGCAGGTGACCGAGGACGACGCGCCGATCGTCCGGCTCGTGAACCGGATCCTGTCGGACGCCGTTCGACTGCGCGCCTCCGACATCCACGTCGAGGTCCAGCGCGACGGGCTGCGCATCCGGTTCCGCTGTGACGGGTTGCTGCGCGACGTGATGTCCGCGCCCAAGCGCGTGGCGCCGTCCGTCATCTCCCGCCTGAAGATCATCAGCGGGCTGGACATCGCCGAACGGCGGGTGCCGCAGGACGGGCGCGCACGCATCCTCGTCGACGGGACGGCGATCGACTGCCGGGTGGCGTCCCTGCCCAGCCTGCACGGGGAGAAGGTGGTCATCCGTCTGCTCACCAGGGGCGACTCGGTGCCCGCCCTCGACGAGCTGGGGTTCGAGGACGCACAGCTCGCGGACTTCCGCAGCGCACTGTCCGTTCCGCAGGGACTGGTGCTCATCACCGGGCCGACCGGCTCCGGCAAGACCAACACCCTGTACTCGGCGATCGCCGAGATCCTCACGCCTGAGAAGAACATCGTCACGCTCGAGGACCCGATCGAGGTGCAGCTGCCCGGCATCACGCAGGTGCAGGTGCACGAGAAGGCCGGCATGACGTTCGAGAAGGGGCTGAGGTCGATCCTGCGGCAGGATCCGGACATCGTGCTCGTCGGCGAGGTGCGCGACGGCGAGACGGCCGAGCTGGCCCTGAAGGCGGCCCTGACCGGCCACCTGGTGCTCACCACGCTGCACACGAACTCGGCCGTGGCGGCGCTGACCCGCCTCGTCGACATGGGGGCCGAGCCGTTCTTGGTCGCCTCGTCCCTGACCGCGTCCGTCGCCCAGCGGCTCGTGCGCGTGCCGTGCGAGGCCTGCGCGGAGGGCTACATCCCCGACGAGGTGACGCTCGCCCTGCTCGGGCTGCAGATCGACGACATCCTCGACGCGACACCGCTGCGCGGGGCCGGCTGCCCGGAGTGCGGTGGCACCGGCTACCGCGGCCGCACCGCCGTCTTCGAGGTGCTCACCGTGGATGCGGCGATGCGGCAGGTGCTGATCAAGGACCCGTCCGAGTCGGCCGTCGGTGCGCAGGCCCGGGCGTCCGGCATGGCGACGTTGCGTGCCACCGCCCTGGAGAAGGCCAAGCGCGGCGAGACCACCTTCGAGGAGGTGCTGCGCGTCACGCAGTCCGACCACGCGAGCAGCCACCGCTGCGCGGCCTGCGATCGGCCCGTGCAGCAAGGCATGATCGCCTGTCCCTGGTGCGCCGCGACGATCGACACCGGACACTGCGCCGAGTGCGGTCGCAGCCTCGACCCCGACTGGAAGATCTGCCCCTGGTGCCGCACCCCTTCGAGACCTGGTCGTCCGCCGACCTAGGCTGGGGGCATGGCCCCCAGCGCTGTACCGTCCCGCGAGGCCGTCCTCGCCGCCCTCGCAAAGGTCAACGACCCGGAGATCCGGCGTCCTATCACCGAGCTTGACATGGTCAAGTCGGTCGACGTGGACGGCGCGGGCGCGGTCAGCGTCGTCGTCTACCTGACGGTCTCGGGCTGCCCGATGCGCGACACCATCACCAAGGACGTCAATGCCGCCGTCGCGGCCGTGCCCGGTGTCACCTCGGTGGGCGTCTCGCTGGACGTGATGAGCGATGAGCAGCGCCAGGCGCTGAAGACGAAGCTGCGCGGAGGGGAGCCGGAGCGTGAGATCCCCTTCGCCAAGCCGGGTTCCCTGACCCGCGTGTACGCGGTGGCGTCCGGCAAGGGCGGGGTGGGCAAGTCCAGCGTGACGGTCAACCTGGCCGCAGCGATGGCCGCGGACGGGCTGCGGGTCGGGGTCGTCGACGCCGACGTGTACGGGTTCTCGGTGCCGCGGATGCTCGGCGTCACGCAGGCGCCGACCCGGGTCGACGACATGATCCTGCCGCCCATCTCCCACGACGTGAAGGTCATCTCGATCGGCATGTTCGTGCCCGGGAACCAGCCGGTGGTGTGGCGGGGGCCGATGCTGCACCGGGCGCTGCAGCAGTTCCTCACGGACGTGTTCTGGGGGGACCTCGACGTGCTCCTGCTCGACCTTCCGCCCGGCACCGGCGACATCGCGATCAGCACGGCGCAGCTGCTGCCGTCGGCTGAGATCCTGGTCGTCACCACACCCCAGACCGCGGCCTCGGAGGTCGCCGAGCGTGCCGGCTCGATCGCGCTGCAGACCCATCAGCAGATCGTCGGCGTGATCGAGAACATGTCCTGGCTCGAGCTGCCGGACGGGTCCCGGATGGACGTGTTCGGCAGCGGTGGTGGGCAAACCGTGGCCGACAGCCTCACCCGGTCGGTAGGGGCAAACGTGCCCCTGCTCGGCCAGGTGCCGCTCGACGTGACGCTGCGTGAGGGCGGGGACGGCGGCACACCGGTCGTCCTCACGTCCCCCGACTCGCCCGCGGCCGTCGCGCTGCGCGGCATCGCGCGGCAGCTGTCGCGGCGTGCACGAGGGCTGGCCGGCCGGTCGCTCGGGCTGACGCCCGCCGGGCGGCGCTAGCTAGAAGCACGCGCCAGCGGACGCGGCAGGCGCCCGGCAGCTCGATCGCTCGTCTGGCGAGGCTGTGTAAGGACACGCGGAGACGACGCGGCTCGAAACGTGCTGGCGGTGGCTGCCGGAGCGTGCCGGTTGCCCGACGATTTCGTTATCCGTTCGTTATCTGCCCTGGGCGTCTGAACGGTTCGTTCGCGCCCAGGATTGTCGGTGGGTCGAACTAGTGTTCTATCCATGGTGGCGGAGGTCCCTTCCAGCGGCGGTGAAGGTGAGCGGGGTCTGCACCGGGTGCAG
>JASBSH010000270.1 GCA_030149025.1 Actinomycetales bacterium
CGCCACGAGCTGGTGGTAGCTGGACTCCGGTACGTCGTAGTGGTCCCGGTCGAAGGCGCGGCGTGGGATGCCGGCGGCGAGGGCGAAGGCGTGCCGCTCCTCGAGGGACGTGTCGCTGACCAGGTGCGACCACAGCCGTCCGTGCGCGGGCCAGCGGGGCGGGTCGATCAGCAGTGCCACGGCGTCACGGTAGCCCAGCCGCAGGGGTTGGCCGTCCCGCCGTTCTGCCCCTACGTTCGGGGAAGGGCCGGTCCAGGACTCGGACACAGCATTCGATCTCGTTCACTTGCGCAAGAGGGAGGACCAGGCGTGAGCGTTGTGGGCATGCATGTGGTCGACGCACCGGAGCGCCAGCGGTACGAAGCCGTCCGTGACGGGAAGGTCCTCGGGTTCGCTGCCTACCAGAAGACCCATGAGCTGGTCGTGTTCACCCACACCGAGGTCGAGCCGGCCATGGGGGGACAGGGCGTCGGCGGCGCACTGGTGCGTGGGGCACTCGACGACGTTCGACGTCTGGGACTGCGCGTCCTTCCCATCTGTCCCTTCGTGCACGCCTGGATGATCAACAACCCGGAGTACGCGGACCTGGACTACCGCCGTCCGGCCAGCAGAGTCACCGACTGAGATGCGGGCCGGTCCGGTACGGCGCAAGCGGAGGCAGACCCGCGCCGGGCGCCGGGCGCTCGCCGCGCAGCTGTCGGTCCCGGCTCGTCGCTTCCTCAGCACCGAGTCGGGCAGCGCCGGGCTCCTGCTGGCGGCAGCGCTGTCGGGGCTGGCGTGGGCGAACTCACCGTGGTCCGGCAGCTACCGGGCCCTCTGGGAGACCGTGGTGGCGGTCTCGGTCGCCGGCTGGGACCTGTCGATGGGCCTGGGTGACTGGGTCAACAACGGATTGATGGCGGTGTTCTTCTTCGTCGTCGGGCTGGAGGTCCGCCGGGAGTTCTCGGTAGGCGAGCTCACCAACCGCCGACGCGCTGCCATCCCCATCGCCGCCGCGGTCGGCGGGATCGCCGTCCCGGCGCTGCTGTACCTGGCGGCGAGCCCCGGTGGTGAGGCGGCCCGCGGGTGGGGCGTGGTGATCGGCACGGACACCGCGTTCATGCTCGGTGCCCTGGCCGTCGTCGGGCCGACGTTCGCCACGCAGCTACGCATCTTCCTCCTCACGGTCACCGTCGTCGACGACATCGTCGCGGTCAGCGTCATCGGGTTCTTCTACAGCAGCACCCTCAACCTGCCGGCCCTCGGCGTCATGGTCGCTCTGGGCGCGCTGATGGCGTTGCTCAGCCGGCTTGGCGTCTGGCGCGCGACCCCGTTCGCCCTGGTCGGGGCGGCGCTCTGGCTCGCCACCGTGCAGACGGGGGTCCACGCCTCCATCGCGGGCATGCTCGGCGGCCTGCTGGTCGCTGCACAGGCACCGGCGAGGGAGGACGTCGAGGGTGCGGCCAGGCGGTTCCGCGCCTTCCGGCAGTCGCCGGACGTGCAGCTCGGGCGCTCCGCCCGCCTCGGGCTCGTCCGTGCCGTATCCGTGAACGAGCGCCTCCAGATGTCCCTGCACCCGTGGGCGAGCTACGTCATCGTGCCGCTGTTCGCGCTCGCCAACGCCGGAGTGGACCTGCGCGGCGGCGTCCTGGCAGACGCCCTCTCGTCACGCCTCACCTGGGCGGTGACCGGCTCGCTGGTGATCGGGAAGCTGCTCGGCGTGGGCCTGAGCACATGGGCCGCCGTGCGCGCCGGGCTCGGCCGACTGCCCCAGGGAGTGAGCTTCGGGCACGTCTTCGGTGGCGCCGCGTTGTCAGGCATCGGCTTCACGGTCTCCCTCCTCATCGCCGGACTCGCCTTCGATGACGCGGTCTTGCGCGACCAGGCCACAGTCGGCGTCCTCTTGGCCGCCGTGCTTGCGACCGCTTCGGGCTGGGCCGTCTTCCGGGCTGTTGCGGTCCTGCGCGGCCAGACCGAGGCGGACCTGCCGCGATTCCTCGACCGGGCGGTGGATCCGGAGGCCGACAACGTCCGAGGACGTGTCGACGCACCCCTCAGCCTCGTCGAGTACGGCGATTTCGAGTGCCCCTTCTGCGCCCGTACGACCGGGGTGACGGACGAGCTCCGTGAGCGGTTCGGCGACGACCTGCGCTACGTCTTCCGCCACCTGCCGCTGGTGGACGTGCACCCCCACGCGGAGCTGGCCGCTCGGGCCGCCGTCGCCGCCCAGGCTCAGGGACGCTTCTGGCAGATGCACGACCTGCTGTTCGCCCACCAGGACCAGCTGGAGTTCGAGGACATCGTCGGCTACGCCGCCGAGGCGGGCCTCGACGTCGAGGCGTTCCTTCGCGACCTCGATGCCGAGGACACCGCCGCCCGGGTCCGGGCGGACGTGGCGAGCGCGGAGGCCAGCGGCGCGCGAGGCACGCCGACCTTCTTCATCGGAACGATGCGGCACACCGGCCCGCACGACACCGACACACTGGCGCGTGCACTGGAAGACTCGCGCAACGCTGAGGGCGTACCGGACGCCCGGGTGAGGAGACGAAGCCGATGAGCGGACCCTGCGAACACCTCGCCCTGGCCCAGGACGTGGAGCCCTCGGCCAACGGCTGTGAGGACTGCCTGCGGACGGGCGACTCCTGGGTGCACCTGCGGATCTGCATGTCGTGCGGTCACGTCGGCTGCTGCGACAGCTCACCGAACCGGCACGCCACCGCGCACTGGCATGCCAACCCCGGCCACCCGCTCGTCAGGTCCTTCGAACCCGGGGAGGACTGGTGGTGGTGCTACCTCGACAATCTGGGGTTCGAGGTACCGGGGGCCGAGTCGGCGCCGTCGTACCGCACGCCGGGCCAG
>JASBSH010000288.1 GCA_030149025.1 Actinomycetales bacterium
GTCTGCGATCACGTGCACGTAGCGCCCGCCGGACTCGTCGAGGTAGTCGCGGCGCGCACCCGCGACGTCGGCTACCGCCGTCGCCATCGGCGCGTGGATGCCGAGGCTCGCCCGCGTGGTCGAGGCAGCGCCGCCGCCGAACCCGACGAGGACGCCGGCAGCACCGGTCCGCATCAGGTGCAGCGAGGCCGTGTAGGTGGCGCACCCGCCGACGATCACCGGCACGTCGAGCTCGTAGATGAACCGCTTGAGGTTCAGGGGCTCCGCGCGGCCGGACACGTGCTCGGCGGACACCGTGGTGCCGCGGATGACGAACAGGTCGACGCCGGCGTCCACCACCGTCTTCCAGAACTGCTGGGTGCGCTGCGGCGACAACGCACCCGCGACCGTGACGCCCGACTCACGAATATCCTTGAGGCGCAACGAGATCAGCTCGGGCTGGATCGGAGCCGCGTAGATCTCCTGCATCCGACGCGTGGAGTGCGCGTCGTCGAGCGAGGCGATCTCGGCCAGCAGGGGCGCCGGGTCCTCGTAGCGGGTCCAGAGGCCCTCGAGGTCGATGACGCCGAGGCCCCCGAGCTTGCCCAGGTCGATGGCGGTCGCCGGGGACATCACCGAGTCCATCGGCGCCGCCAGGACGGGCAGCTCGAAGTGGTAGGCGTCGATCTGCCAGGCGACCGAGACCTCCTCGGGGTCACGCGTGCGACGGCTCGGCACGATCGCCACGTCGTCGAAGGAGTAGGCCCGACGCCCGCGCTTGCCGCGGCCGATCTCGATCTCGCTCATCACCGGGCCAGGCTACCGGCCCCGGAAGGGCCGTCAGTTCGAGTAGTTCGGCGCCTCGACGGTCATCTGGATGTCGTGGGGATGCGACTCCTTCAGACCGGCCGAGGTGATGCGGACGAACGACCCGTTCGCCTTCAGCTCCTCGATGGTGGCGGCGCCGCAGTAGAACATCGACTGCCGCAGGCCGCCGACCAGCTGGTGCGCCACGGCGGCGAGCGGGCCGCGGTAGGGCACCTGGCCCTCGACGCCCTCGGCGATGAACTGCTCGTCGGTCGCCACGTCGTTCTGGAAGTACCTGTCCTTGGAGAAGGACCGGGCACCGGTGCGTGTCTGCTGCGCCCCCAGGGACCCCATCCCCCGGTACACCTTGAACTGCTTGCCGTTGACGTAGACGAGCTCGCCGGGGCTCTCGTCGCAGCCGGCGAGCAGTGAGCCGAGCATCACGGTGTCGGCGCCCGCGACAAGGGCCTTCGCGATGTCGCCGGAGTACTGCAGGCCGCCGTCCCCGATCACCGGCACCCCCGCGGGCCGGCACGCCAGTGCGGCCTGGTGGATCGCCGTCACCTGGGGCATCCCGACACCGGCCACGACGCGCGTGGTGCAGATCGAGCCCGGGCCGACACCGACCTTGACGCCGTCCGCACCGGCCTCGACGAGCGCCTGCGCCGCCGCCCTGGTCACCACGTTGCCGGCGACCACGTCGACGTCCTTGACCGCGGAGTCGCCCTTGAGACGCGACACCATCTCGAGAACGCCCTGGGAGTGCCCGTGCGCCATGTCCACCACGAGCATGTCCACGCCGGCGTCCACGAGCACCATGGCCCGCTTCCAGGCGTCCTCGAAGATGCCGATCGCGGCTGCGACGCGGAGCCGCCCGGCGTCGTCCTTGGTGGCGCTCGGGTACTTCTCGCTCTTGTCGAAGTCCTTGACGGTGATCAGGCCGCGCAGCTTGCCGGCGTCGTCGACGAGCGGCAGCTTCTCCACCTTGTGCTCACGCAGCAGCCGCATCGCCTCGTCCTTCGCCACGCCGACGGGCGCGGTGACGAGAGGCATCGGCGTCATCACGTCCGCGACGCGCCTGGTCAGGTCCGGCTCCCAGCGCAGGTCCCGGTTGGTGATGATGCCGACCAGCACGCCGTCGGCGTCGGTCACCGGCAGACCCGAAACCCGGAAACGGCTGCAGAGCTGATGGACCTCGGCCAGCGAGGCGTCGGCGCGGGTCGTGACCGGATGGGTGATCATCCCGGCCTCGGACCGCTTGACCAGGTCCACCTGCGCCGCCTGGTCCTCCGCAGAGAGGTTGCGGTGCAGCACACCGAGGCCACCCTGCCGGGCCATGGCAATGGCCATCCGGGACTCCGTCACCGTGTCCATCGCGCTGGACAGCAGCGGGACGGCGACCTCGACCCGCTTCGACACCCGGGACCGGGTGGTCGCCTCGCTGGGGATCACGTCGCTCGGATGCGGCACGAGCAGCACGTCGTCGAACGTCAGGCCCGTGAAACCGAACGGGTCGCGCTCACGCTGGACCTGGGCATCAGTGTTCTGCTGCGTGCTCACACATCAAGGCTAACCCGGGACCAGGGGTGCTCAGTCGCCGTCCGAGCGTGGCCCGGGCGATCTCCTGACACCCGTCCCGGGCGCGGAGCCAGGACGCGAGGACGACGACACGTCCGGTCGTCCCGGATCCGGCTCCGGTGCCGGGTCGGTGGCGTCGCGGTCGCCTCGCCCCACCGCTGCAGCCGGGGAGCGGGTGGGCTTGGCCGGCTCCGACCGTTGCGCCGCTGAGGCAGTCGGCTCCTGGGTCGGCTGCTGGTGCCTGCGGACCGACTCGGCGCCCGTCGACCCCGGGGCCGACGCGGACGAGAGCGGTGCTGCCTGCCGCGGCGAGCTGGTCGGGAGCACGGCACCCGGCGCCTCCGGCTTCCGCCCGGCGGTTGCGGCGGGTCCCGGCGGGACCGCGTAGGTGACCGTGCCAGCGGGAGTGCCAGCGGGAGTGCCACCGTGGACACCGGGAGTCGCACCGGGAACACCGGGCGCGGCACCGGGAACACCCGGGTGGGCCGGCCCTGTCGATGAGGAGGGCGTCGGCACCGGTGTAGGCGGTTCGGCGTCGCCGGACGTCGCCGCTCCGATCACGCGCTGCAGCCCGGCCAGCCCCGCGAGCGGGTCGCCGGTGACCGCTGCCGCCACACCCGTGCCGCCGGCCACGATCGCGGCCAGCAGGGCGAGGGCTGCGGTGGAGCGCCCGACACGCATGGAATGCGGTCGCTGGTCGGTCGCCGGCAGCAGGGAGACCGCCGGGCGCACAGCGGGACGGGAAACGGCGCGCTCGGCGTGCGTGTCGACGTCCACGGTCAGAGCGCGAAGCAGCGTCGTCACGTCGTCCCGGTCGCCGGCCGAGAGCGGGAGGTCGTCACGTCGGGCGAGTGCCTCGAGCAGAGCGTCGTCCTCAGCGACCTGGCGCAGGTCGTCGTCAGCATGGTGGTTGACCCGGTGGCGGTGCGCCGACATCAGCCGAGCACCTTCTGCTCGAGGGGCCGATCGGCCAGCTCACGCAGCCGGGAGAGGGCTCGGTGCTGGGCGACCCGCACCGCTCCGGGGCTCATCCCCAGGGCCTTGCCCACCTCGACCGCGGACAGCCCCACCGCGACACGCAACGTGACGACCTCGCGCTGCTGCTCCGGCAGCAGCTCCAGCAGCGCACGGGCACGGGCGGCGTCCGCGCTGCTAAGGGCGACCTCCTCGGGAGTGGGGTCCCCGCACACCGAGTCGGGGATCTCGTCGACCGGGACGGCGTCGCGGTAGGCGGCGCGCATGACGTCGGCGACACGCCGGGCGGCGACCCGGTAGACGAATGCCTCGAACGGGCGGCCCTCGTGCCGGTAGCGGGGGATGGCCTTGAGCACGGCGAGGCAGACCTCCTGCGCCGCGTCGTCGGCGGCGTGGTGCGCGCCGGAAAGCGACCCCAGACGTGCCCGGCAGTAGCGGTGCACGAGCACCCGGACGGCGCGCAGCAGGTTCTCGACCGCCTGCACGTCGCCGGACGACGCGCGCTGCGCCAGGTCGGCGAGCGCATGGTCCGACGACGACTCCATCGCCGACGGGGGCGTCGTCGTTGCGCCCGCCGGCAACCCCCAAGCCACTCGCTCACCGTACCTGTCGGGGGGTTTGCCCCGCTGCCGACCGGCCGACATGAGCACAGTCCTGCGTCGATGGTCTCGAGGGGTGTCGAAAGCGCGTCGAACGGTGCCGACGGCGGGTCAGCGGACGAGGCCGCAGCGGTAGCCGACGGCGACCGCCTGTGCCCGGTCGGCGGCGCCGAGCTTGCGGAACAGCCGGCGCGCATGGGTCTTGACGGTGTCCTCCGACAGGAAGAGGTCGCGGCCGATCTCCCCGTTGCTGCGGCCCTGGCTCATGCCGGTCAGCACTTGGAGCTCCCGTTCCGTCAGCCTCGGGACGGTGCCGGCGACCGGCCTGCGACGGCCCACCGGGCGCCGCTTCTGGACCCCCGGCTCGCTGGCCGCGTGCAGCACCGCTGCCACGATCTCCTGGGTCGACGCGTGCTTGAGGACGTAACCCCGTGCACCCAAGCCGAGCGCCTTGGCGACGGACTCGTGGTCCTCTCCGGTGCTCACCATGATCACGACGGCCTCGGGGTGCAGCCCCAGCAGCCGCCGGGTCGCCTCGAGGCCACCCATGCCGGGCATGCCGACGTCCATCATCACAACGTCAGGCTGCTCGAGGGGCCACCGCGCGAGGACCTCCTCACCGGACGAGACCGTAGCAACCGAGCTGACGCCGGGAACGGTCGTGACAGCACGGCGCATCGCTTCACGAGCCAGCGGTGAGTCGTCGCAAACCAGCACAGTCGTCAAGGTCCACCTCGGTCGTTGCGCGCCGACGCGGCGCCGTCCAGTTCTTCTCCTGCCTCTTCGGCAGGACGAGCGTCCGACTTCAGCCCAACCGCCGTGAACGACCGGGCGGCACGGGACGGCGGGGCGACCGTCCTCAGTGCCGGACGGCCAGCCGGATCTGGTCAACCGCGACCCCGAGGGAGGAGGCGTGCACGGCACCGGGGGGCAACCGGACGCCGTCCCAGCCCGGGCCGGCGACCAGCAGGCGGGTGCGACGGTCGACCTCGGGCAGCCGCTCCACCTGTTCCCGGGCAACCTCCCGCAGGGCGTAGAGCAGCAGGACCTTCGGCTTCCCCCGTTCGACGGCAGCCTCGAGCGCGGCGTGCGGGAGGCCTGCCCCGAGCAGGTTCGCCCGGACCTGCCGCTCCGCCAGAGCAGCCTGCAGCGCCCGCAGCGGAAGGATGTGCGCCTCGTCCTGGACGCAGGCCAGCAGCGCGTCACCCCACACCGGCTCGTCGGCGCTGGCGGTCACCGCTCCGAAGACTGCGGTCAGCGCCTCGGTGAGGACGCTTTCGACCTCCTCGCCCTCGCCGCCTACCGCCCAGCCGTCGCCCGCCGCACGCAGCACCGGAACCGCGACGTCCTCCCACGTGCGCACCACACCGTGGGACGAGATGTGCTCGCAGACCCGCAGGATCGCGGTGCGGGAGTCCAGATCCCGCCCGGCCTCAGCAAGGGCCCGTGCCGCGGGATCGAGGAAGTCCAGCTCGCCGCTCAGTCCGCGTCCTGCGGTTCGCGTTTCGCCCGCCCGCGTTTCCGCTCGTCCTGATGCGGCGATATCGGGGCCGCGTGC
>JASBSH010000289.1 GCA_030149025.1 Actinomycetales bacterium
GGGCATGCTCCGCGCGGTCGGCCTCGGGGACGAGGACTTCGCCAAGCCGCAGATCGGCGTGGCCAGCAGCTGGAACGAGATCACCCCCTGCAACCTGCCGCTCGACCGGCTGGCCAAGGCGGTCAAGGACGGTGTCCACGCCGCCGGCGGCTACCCGCTGGAGTTCGGCACGATCAGCGTCTCCGACGGGATCTCCATGGGTCACGAGGGCATGCACTTCTCCCTCGTCAGCCGTGAGGTGATCGCCGACAGCGTCGAGACCGTGATGCAGGCCGAGCGTCTGGACGGCTCGGTGCTCCTCGCGGGATGCGACAAGTCGCTGCCGGGCATGCTGATGGCCGCTGCCCGCCTGGACCTGGCCAGCGTCTTCCTCTACGCCGGCTCGATCCTCCCCGGCATCGCCAAGCTCACCGACGGCTCCGAGCGCGAGGTCACGATCATCGACGCCTTCGAGGCAGTCGGCGCCTGCGCCAGGGGCCTGATGCCGAGGGAGGACGTGGACGCCATCGAGCGCGCCATCTGCCCGGGGGAGGGCGCCTGCGGTGGCTTCTACACCGCTAACACCATGGCGGCCGTGGCCGAGGCGCTCGGCATGTCCCTGCCGGGCAGTGCTGCGCCGCCGGCGACGGACCGCCGCCGTGACGTCGCCGCTCGCCGCTCCGGCGAGGCCGTCGTCGAGATGCTCCGGAAGGGCCTCACGGCCCGGCAGATCATGACCAAGGAGGCGTTCGAGAACGCCATAGCCGTCGTCATGGCGTTCGGCGGCTCGACGAACGCGGTCCTGCACCTGCTCGCCATCGCGCGCGAGGCGGAGGTCGAGCTCAGCCTCGACGACTTCGCCCGCATCGGGGCAAAGGTGCCGCACCTGGCCGACGTCAAGCCGTTCGGCCGCCACGTCATGAAGGACATCGACCACATCGGCGGCATCCCGGTCGTCATGCGCGCGTTGTTGGACGCGGGCCTGCTGCACGGCGAGTGCATGACGGTGACTGGCCGCACGGTCGCCGAGAACCTCGCCGCGATCTCACCGCCCGATGTGGACGGCGAGGTGATCCGGGCGATGGACAAGCCGATCCACCGCACCGGCGGCATCACGATCCTGCGCGGCTCTCTTGCCCCCGAGGGTGCGGTCGTCAAGTCCGCCGGCTTCGACTCGGACGTCTTCACCGGCACCGCCCGTGTGTTCGACCGGGAGCGCGCCGCCATGGACGCCCTCGAGGACGGCACGATCGGTGCCGGTGACGTCGTCGTCATCCGGTACGAGGGCCCGAAGGGCGGGCCGGGCATGCGGGAGATGCTCGCGATCACCGGCGCGATCAAGGGCGCTGGGCTGGGCAAGGACGTCCTGCTGCTGACCGACGGCCGGTTCTCCGGGGGGACGACCGGTCTCTGCGTCGGTCACGTCGCGCCGGAGGCGGTGGACGGCGGCCCGATCGCCTTCGTGAAGGACGGCGACCAGATCCGGCTCGACGTCGCAGGTGGGACGCTCGACCTGCTCGTGGACGACGCCGAGCTCGCCTCGCGCAGGGAAGGCTGGGCACCGCTGCCGCCCCGGTACACCCGTGGAGTGCTCGCGAAGTACGCCAAGCTGGTGAAGTCCGCGTCCGAGGGCGCCGTCTGCGGCTGAGGCTCTTCCCCTCCTCCCCCTTGTGGTGATCATGAGATCCCGGTCCACGCTGGTGAACCGGGATTTCATGATCACTGGCAACGGGTGCAGGTGCTCGGGCTCGGGACCCTGCTCCCGGGGGCGGGCAGCGCCGGCTGCAGAGCTGCGTGATCGCGAGGTGGGTGCTCGCCGTCCTTCATGACGCTGCGTGACCAGATCGCCACTGTCGATCCGTCGAACCGGTGAAGAGCCTCTCCCTGAGTGCCCAAATCCGCAAGACACGCCGAAAGTCGAGGGCCTGGACCGTGACGAGGGGCGAGGCGAGCCGCAAGACTGCTCCTCGTGACGTGGGGCAACGGCCGAGTGGTGCTCACCTCTCGCGTCCCCTCCACCCAGGCGCTGTCGACACCCGGTCGGCCGGCAGTCAGCCGCGTCGGTGTCACGGTGGCGATCCTCGCCGTCGCGGCCCTCGTCCTCTCGGCGCTCGACCCGGTCGCGGACTCCGTTCTGCAGGCCGTCGTGCCCGTACTGGCGGCCGTCGGTGGTGTCGTCGCGGCGAGGCGCCGTGCGCTCGGTAGAAGGTCTCCCTGGCTGCTCATCGCCCTCGGCCAGGTCTTCAACGGCGTCGGGAACGTGGCCTTCACCCGGCTCGGGACGCAATGGAGGATCGACGAGGTCGCAGGCGGAGGCAGCCAGGTCCTGTTCCTGCTGGCCACCGGTGTCGAGGTGCTGGCCCTCGTCCGCCTCGCCCAGCCGCGCGACGTGTCCCGCCTGGCACGAGCCGTGGTCGAGGGGCTCCTGGTATCGGCCGTCCTGTTCACGGTGCTCTGGGCCTATGGTCTGGGGACCGGGCTGCAGGACCCGTCCCTGAGTGATTGGGTCGCCGCGCTCTGACTGATCGAGCTGGTGTGGGACCTCGTGGCCCTCGGTCTCATCGTGGCGATCTTCACGGGCCGGCTCCAGAGCAGGGCTGCCGCTGCGCAGGCTGCGCTGAACCTACCGCTCCTGGTACCCGCCGCTGTGCTGGCCGCCGTGGTCGGGGACTTGTTCTTCGCGGTCCCGGATCTGATCAGCGGGGCCGGCGTCCCGCCCGGTGTCCAGGTTCTCTGGCTGATCTCGTCGCTGTTGTTCGCCGCTGCGCCGTGGCGGGGGCCGGTGGTGAGATCGGTTCAGCCTGCCGGCGTTTCCGTGCTCTCCCTGTTCACCGTTCTGTGCTGCGCGGCCGGAGCGTTGGCGCTGGTCCTGGCGGGACCGGGGCGCGTGGACGGCTTCGTACTCGGCGGGGCCGGAGTGGTGCTGATCCTGGTCACCGGCCTGCTGGCTTCCGCAGCGGCCGAGAACAGCCGGCTGACCCGGCGACTCGCGGACAGCGAGCGCCACTTCCGGTCGCTCGTGGACACGACCAGCGACGTGATGATCGAGCTCGATCCGCTCGGGAGGATCGGGTACGCGAGCGCAGCCGTCGGCCGGCTGCTCGGCGTCGCGCCGGACGGGCTGCTGGGCTGCGAGTGGCAGGCTCTGGTCGTCGAGGAGGACCGCCACGAGGCAATGAGACTGCTCACGGAACGGGCCGATCGCCCACGCCTCATCCGGCTCAGGGGTGCTCGAGGACCGGTCTGGACCGAGACGATCGCAAACCAGATCGACGCAGGCGGGCACGTGCTTGCGGTCCGGGACGTGGAGGACCGGGTCCAGCTGGTCCGGCAGCTTCGCCAGCAGTCGCTCACCGACCACCTGACGGGGCTGCCGAACCGGTTCGCTCTGGAGGCCCAGCTCGGGAAATCCCTTGCCGCACACCAGATGGATGGCCCGGCGGTCGGGCTGCTCTACTGCGACCTTGACGGCTTCAAGGACGTGAACGACATCTGCGGGCACGCCGTCGGTGACGCCGTCCTCCGTGAGGTGGCCGGGCGGCTGCTGGACGCGGCGCAGGGGCGGGGGCAGGTGATGCGGTTCGGAGGGGACGAGTTCGCGGTCCTCGTCCCGCAGGTGGACAGCCTCTTCGCCCTCCGTGTGCTGGCGGCCGACCTCGTCGAGGCAGTACGGCAGCCCTTCGACGCGGACGGTGAGACCCACCACCTCGCGCTGAGCGTCGGCGTGGCCATGCACGAGGCGGGTTCACCGGCAGCCGACCTCGTCCGCAAGGCCGACCTCGCGATGATCCACGCGAAGACAGGCGGCTGGGGCGGTGTCGTGGTCTACAGCCCCCGTATGCACGAGGAGGCGGTCGAGCGCGTGCGCACACGAGCGCATCTGCGCAGCGCTGTCGCCACGGCCCGACCGGAGCTCAGGTTCCAGCCGCAGGTGCGGCTCTGTGACGGGGTGGTCGTCGGCGTCGAGGCGCTCGTCGCCTGGCGCGAGCCGGGCGGTGCTCTCCTCGACACCGAGTCCGTCATCGAGCTGGCCGAGAGCACGGGCGCCATCGTCGACCTCGGCGCCCGAGTGCTGCTGACCGCAACGCGGCACGCCGCTCGCTGGCGGGCGGACGGGCACGACATCCGGACGGCGGTGAACCTGTCCGTGCGCCAGCTCACCGAGCCGGGCATGGTCGAGATCGTGGAGCGTGCGCTCGCGGAGGCCGGCTTGCCGGCGAGCGCGCTCGTGCTGGAGCTGACCGAGAGCATGCTGGTAGCGCACTCGACCGGTGCCCAGCAGACCCTCGAGCGGCTGCGCGCCACCGGCGTGAGGCTTTCGGTCGACGACTTCGGGACCGGATACAGCGGGCTGGACCACCTGCGTCGGCTCACCGTGGACGAGGTCAAGATCGACAGGTCGTTCCTCAGCGAGGCCGGAACCCGGGCCCGACCCACCGCGCTGCTGCGGGCAATCATCCGGCTGGGGCACGACCTCGGGCTGCCGGTGGTGGGGGAGGGGGTGGAGACCGTGCAGCAGGCAAGGGTGCTGCGCCGCATGGGTTGTGACACGGGACAGGGTTACGGCTTCGCCGGCTCGCTGGCACCGGAGGACGTACCGGGTTTCCTGGCGCTCGGCCCGTTCGACCTCGACGCGGCTGAAGCAGCACCGGACGATCGGGTTCCGCGCGCCGTACCACCGGCACGCACTCAGTCACCGGCGCAGGAAAGTCCGCCACGTGAGCGGGCTCGTCCGGATGATGAGATCACCAACATGCTCGGTTGACACCCCGGCTCCCGCAGAGAGAGCCTTTGGCCATGCAGATCAGCCTTCTCGTAGCCTGGCGGCGTGCGTGACGCCCCGGCCCTGCTAGGACGATCCGCGCGCCGACCCCTCAACAGCCGTCCGGCTGGAGGGGTCTTTTTCATGCCGATCAACAACAGCACCGACCGACAGCACCGACCAAACAGGACTGACTGTTCGCACGGAGGAGATGCCGATGGCCACCGCAGCCGCCGCGGTGCCCCGCCCACCGGGACGACCCACCCCCCGACCGACCCGCCCGGCAGTCGCCGAGCCGGTCACCGGCGCCGAGAGCCTCGTCAAGTCGCTCGAGCGGTCCGGCGTGGAGGTCGTCTTCGGGATTCCCGGCGGCGCGATCCTTCCGGCGTACGACCCCCTCATGGACAGCCGTTCCGTGCGCCACATCCTCGTGCGCCATGAGCAGGGTGCCGGTCATGCTGCCCAGGGCTATGCGCAGGCGACGGGACGGGTCGGGGTGTGCATGGCGACGTCGGGGCCGGGCGCCACCAACCTGGTGACGCCGATCGCGGACGCCCACATGGACTCGGTGCCGATGGTCGCCATCACCGGTCAGGTGTCCAGCAACGCGATCGGGACGGACGCCTTCCAGGAGGCGGACATCTCCGGCATCACCATGCCGATCACCAAGCACAACTTCCTCGTCACCAACCCCGCCGACATCCCACGCACCATCGCCGAGGCTTTCCACATCGCCTCGACAGGTCGTCCGGGACCGGTGCTCGTGGACATCTCCAAGGACGCCCTGCAGGCGAAGACCGAGTTCAGCTGGCCGGTCGAGATGGACCTGCCCGGCTACCGGCCCGTGACCCGGCCCCACGGCAAGCAGGTGCGCGAGGCGGCTCGGCTGCTCGCGACCTCGCGCCGGCCGGTGCTGTACGTCGGCGGCGGTGTGATCAAGGCCGGCGCCAGCGCCGCGCTGCGCCAGCTCGTCGACCTGTCCGGCGCCCCCGTGGTCA
>JASBSH010000305.1 GCA_030149025.1 Actinomycetales bacterium
GCGCGACCCGGCGTGGAGCGCCGTTCCCTATCCCTTCGTCGTCGGCCAGCCCGACCCGACCCTCTTCCCGGTCGGCGCCTGGGACCGCGCCCAGCGCGAGGCGCTCAAGGGCGACGGCCTCACCTCGGTCATCGCCGACGCGGGCCAGGACGACGACCCGGAGCTCGTCCGCCAGCTGTGCGCGAACGTCCTTCCCGCGCGGGGGATCACCGCTCAACCCGACCAGGTGATGATCACCATCGGGTCGACGCACGCCCTGCACCTGCTCGCCCTGGTCCTCGTGCGGCCCACGACCACGGTGCTGGTGGAGGACCCCGGTTACCCCGATGCCCGCACCACCCTGCAGCTCGCGGGCGCGCACCTCCTCCCGGCCGCCGTAGACGGCGACGGCCTCGTGGTCGACCAGCTGCCCGACGACCTGCACGGCGCCGACGTCGTCTACGTCACCCCCAGCCACCAGTACCCGACCGGCGCGACCCTCTCCGCCGCCCGCCGCGACCTGCTGCTGCGCCGCGCCAACACCGCCGGCGCGATCGTCATCGAGGACGACTACGACCCCGAGATGACCTTCCGCGGAATCCCGGCAGTCGCTCTGCGCGCCATGGACGACTCCGACCGCGTCGTGTACCTCGGCAGCTTCAGCAAGAACCTGGCCCCCGGCCTGCGGCTTGGGTACGTGGTCGCCGCGCCCGAGCTCATCGCCGCCATGCGCGCCCGGTCCCGCTACGTCCTGCGGCACCCGCCCGGGCCGATGCAGCGCGCGCTCGCCCACATGATCTCCAGCCGCGACCTCACCCGTCACGTCCGTCGGCTGCGCGCTCACTACCAGGCCCGGTACGAGGCCATGAACCAGGCCGTAGCCACGCACCTGCCGTGGAACGACGCGCCCGAACCGCGAGGGGGCCTGTCCCGCTGGGTCTCCGGCCCCCCGGATCTGGACGCCGGCCAGCTCGCCCTCGCTGCCCGCGCTCGGGGGATCCTCCTGGACGCCGGCACGCCCTACTGGCTGGACCGCTCGGTCACGAGGTGCTTCCGGTTGGGATACCAGGTGATGCCGGCCGACCGGATCCAGGACGGCGTCCGGCAGGTGGGGGAACTCGTCCGGGAGCTCGCTGGTACCCACACCGACTCTGAATCTGGAGGTTCCGCGCTGGGCGGCTGATTTCCTACCCTCCAGCACATGCCCTCAGACACCAGCGCGCGGACCCGGCCGAGCGAGCTCGTCGACGCCGACGCCGTGGTCGCGCTCACCCAGGCGCTCGTGCGGATCCCCTCGACCTGGGACCCGGACCGCGGCCGCAGCGAGCAGCCGGCGGCCGACCTCGTGGCCGAGGTGATGCGCGGCTTCGGCTGGGAGCCGCAGGTGGAGGAGGTGGCGCCGGGCCGGCCCAACGTGGTCGCCGTGGTGGACGGCGGGCTCCCTGGCCCGACGCTGATGTTCGAGGGCCACACCGACGTCGTGACGGAGGGCTCGCTCGAGGAGTGGACCTGGGACCCGTACGGCGCCGACATCGTCGACGGACGCCTGTACGGACGCGGGTCGGCCGACATGAAGTCCGGTGTCGCGGCGATGATCCACGCCGTGCGCGCCGTCCAGCTGGCCGGGCCGTTCCCCGGCCGGATCGTCGTTGCCGCCCTCGCCGACGAGGAGGGCCAGATGCTGGGCGCGAAGCACTTCGTCAAGAGCCCGCTGGCGGCGCAGGTCGACGCCGCGATCGTCTGCGAACCGGAGGCCGAGGAGATCTGTGCCGTGGCGAAGGGCGCCGTCCGGCTGTGGGTCGAGGTCGCGGGACTGATGGCCCACGGCGCCATGCCGCAGCACGGCCGCAACCCGATCCCCGCGCTCGCCGCCCTGATCGACGCGGTCGCCGTCTACCAGGCGGAGCTCCAGCAGGACCCGGGCGAGCACCCCCACCTCGGCGTCACGTACCTGACGCCGACGGTTCTGGACGCCGGCAGCGCCGGTCAGATGAACGTCATCCCGGGCCGTGCGCGCCTGGGTTTCGACTGCCGGACCGTTCCGGGGGTCGACCACGACGCACTCGTAGAACGCGTCCGTGAGGACGCCGCCAGGATCGCGACCGAGCACGGCGTGGAGATCACCGTGCAGGTCGTCGACGACCGGCCCTGCGCCGTCACGCCGGAGGACCACCCGATCGCGCTCGCGGTCGCCGGTGCCCACGAGCAGGTGACCGGGACGACGCCGGTGTTCGGCGGCGTCCCCGGCGCCACCGATGGCACCATCCTCTGGCGGGACGCCGGCATCCCGAACGTCGTCTACGGTCCCGGGCCGAAGTGGATCGCCCACCAGCCCGACGAGTACGCCGAGGTCGACGACATCGTGCGGAAGACCAAGGTGTACGCCGAGGCTGCGGTGCGATTCCTCGCCGCGAACCCGATCGCCTCCGCGCGCAGGAAGGGAGAGGTGAGATGACCACCCGAACCGATACGGTCGAGCAGCCGGAGGGTGGATCGGCCCGAGCAGGGGGCATGGTCAGTCCGCCTTACCCTCCGGGTCTGCCCATCGGCGCTGACTGGGTCACCGACACGGCATACGAGCCGGTGCTCTTTCCCTATGACGGGTCCCTGGTGGCACAGGCGCCGGTGGGTGATGTCGGTCTGGCGGAGCGGGCGCTGGACGAGGCCGTCGCGGTACGACAGGTGACGGCGAACCTGCCCTCGCACGTACGCCAGGCCGCACTGTTCGAGACGCACGCGCAGCTGAAGGCCCACCGGGAAGAGTTCGAGCAGCTGCTCGTGCTCGAGACGGGCAAGCCGTTGGTCGACTGTCGGGTGGAGGTCGCCCGCACCCTGCTGACCTTGCAGACCGCCGCGGAGGAGGTCGCGCGGTTGCACGGTGAGACGGTGCCGCTGGACCTCCTGCCGAACGGGGAAGGGCTGATGGGCTTCTGGACCCGCCGGCCCATCGGTGTGGTCGTCGGTATCGCAGGGTTCAACTACCCCCTGTTGCTGGCGACCCACAAGATCGCACCGGCGCTCGCGGCCGGGTGCCCCGTGGTGGCCAAACCGGCCCCGCAGACACCGCTGGCGACGCTCTGGCTGGTCCACCTCGTCCGCGAGGCGCTGGTCGCCGCCGGAGGCCCTGCAGCGGCGGTCCAGATGGTCACCGGAGGGGCCGATGTCGGTGCCCGGTTGACCACCGACCGGCGCGTCGGCGCGGTGTCCTTCACCGGCTCCGCCACAGTCGGCCATCAGATCGCACGGGACGCGGCACCCACCAAGGTGTTGCTTGAGCTCGGGTCGAACGCCGCGCTCGTGGTGGCCGACGACGCCGACCTGGACGCGGCCGCCGACGCTGTGGTGCGGGGCGGGTACTACGCCTCGGGCCAGGCATGCATCAGCGTGCAGCGGGTGATCGTGGTGGACTCGGTTCACGAGGCGTTCCTGAACCGGCTGTCGGAACGGATGGAGCAGGTCGTTACCGGCGACCCGCGCGAGGAGGCCACCCGGGTCTCGGCACTGATCGACAGCACGTCGGCGAAGCGCGTGCACGAATGGGTCGAGCAGGCCGTCCGGGCCGGCGCACGGTGCCTGCGCGGCGGCACGGTCGACGGCAGCATCGTGGAGCCGACGGTCCTGGCCGACGTCCCCGACGGCCACAACGCCTGGGACGAGGAGATCTTCGGTCCCGTCGTCGCCGTGCGCTCCGTCGCCGACCTCGACGCCGCGATCGAGGCCGTGAACGCCTCCCGGTACGGGTTGCACGTCAGCGTCTTCACCTCCTCCTTGGCGACGGCGTTCGATGCCATCAACGGGATCGAAGCCGGCGGTGTGGTGATCAACGAGGTCCCCGGATTCCGCTCCGACACCATGCCGTACGGCGGCGTCAAGGACTCCGGCGTCGGCCGCGAGGGGCCACGCTTCGCGATCGAGGAGCTGACCGTTACCCGCATGGCGGTGATCCGGCCTACTACGAAGCCCTGAGAACGGCAGCTGGCGACCGTGACACCGCAACCACCAAGGATGACACCGATGAGCAACGAAACTTCGCAAGTCGCCCCCGGCCCAACGGATCTCGTAACCGCCCAGGTGACCCGACCACTGGCGCGGTCGGATTACTCGAAGCTGTTCCGCCTCGACGGCCGCCGGGCCGTCGTGGTGGGGGCCGGCAGCGGGATCGGGCGGGAGAGCGCTCTCGCCCTGGCCGCACACGGTGCCGAGGTGGTCTGCGCCGACCGCGACCTGCAG
>JASBSH010000014.1 GCA_030149025.1 Actinomycetales bacterium
CGCTGGGCGCCGACGACCTCACTGACCGCCGGGTCGGTGATCCGGGAGGTGGCGTCGGCGATCTCGTCCGGCGTCATGCCGAGACCCTCGTCGGTGACGGTGACGACGATGCCGCGGGCCGTGCTGCCGGTCGAGACGACGACACGGGTGTGCGGGTCGGAGTAGCGGGTGGCGTTCTCGAGGAGCTCGGCGAGCAGGTGCGCGGTGCTCAGCGCCATGTGGCCGACCATCGGCGGGTCGACGCGCAGGGCGAGGTCCACACGCTCGTAGTGCTCGATCTCGCTGGAGGCCGTGCGGATCACGTCGGACAGCGGCATCAGCCGGCGCAGGCGGCGTCCGGTGTCGATGCCGGCCAGCACCAGCAGGGACTCGGCGTTGCGGCGCATGCGGGTGGCGAGGTGGTCGAGCTTGAAGAGGTCCTCGAGGGTCTCGGGGTTCTCCTCGCTGCGCTCGAGCTGGTCGATGAAGGCCAGCTGGCTGGACAGCAGCACCTGGTCGCGGCGGGCGACGTTGACGAACATGGCCGCGATGGACCCGCGCAGGGCGGCCTGCTCCTGCGCCACCTTCACGGTGGTGCTGTTGACGTCGTTGAACGCGCGGGCCAGGCGGCCGACCTCGTCGTTCGACTCCACGGGGATGTCGGGCAGCGTCAGGCCCGGGCCCTCGCCCGGGGTCTGCATCCGCTCGACCATCTTCGGCAGCTCGGCACGGATCTCGGCCGCAGCTGCGGTCAGGCGGCGCAGCGGCAGGGCGATACCGCGGGCGATGAGCAGGGCGAGCAGGACCGGCAGGGCGACGAACAGGGCGGTGCCGATTCCGATCTGACCCGCGCGGGTGCGGGCCTCGTCGGCGAGGGTGGCGGCGCGCTTGGCAGCGTTGTCGGCGAGCTGCGCCTGCGTCGACTCAAGTGCCGAGACCTCCGTCTCGACCGCATTGCGCCAGCCGTCGACGTCGATGCCCTCGAGCGCGCCGTCCACGTCCTCGACAGTGCGCTGGCGCGCAAGCTGCAGCGTGTAGGCGGTCGCCGGGACCGACAGGCCGACCGCCTCGGTGGCGGCGTTCGCGTCCTCGCGCAACACGGCCTGCCTCATCACCAGGCCGGACAGCTGCTGCTTAAGCTCCGGCGACAGCTGGCCGGTGGCGACAGCGGGCGTAGTCAGATCCTGCTCGACGACGACCGTCTCGATGAGGCGCTCCACGGCCGTGTAGGCGATCAGGTTCTGGGACAGGTTGCGGTCCTCGACGGCCAGACCGATGCGGCCGGCGAGCTCGACGTCCTCGGCGATGACGTCGGTGTAGGACTGGAAGGCGATCTCGGGACGCACCGCGGCGCCGTCCACCTGGCGACGGAGGCTCTCGATCTGGTCGTGCGCCTTCTGCGCGGCAGCGACCGCCTGCGCCGCATCATCGGCGAGCAGGTCGAGGTTGACGTCGGCGATGCCCCCGCGAACCGCCTGGAGCCCCCCGCTGACCTGCTTGCGGACCTCCTCGAGCTGCGGGGCCGACGAGCCGGACAGCTGGGCCGCGGACAGGGCCCGCTCCGCCTGCAGCCCCCGGATCAACTGGGTGAGGCCCGGGGCCTGCGAGGCCAGCTTCTCCACCTGGGCAGCACGGCGTGCGTCAGAAACCGCGCCGCCGGCGATGATGGCGGCCGCCAGCAGCAGCACGACGACCGGCAGTGCGAGGACAGCAAGGATCTTCGACCTGATGCCGAGATTGCGCAGCATGGCGACCTTCCGCTCGATACCGGTGACTGTGCCGGGGCTCCCCGTCGGTACTGCTTCGGCGCGTGACGGCTGTGAATTGACCCGGAAGTTCGGCGGGTTCACCCGAACGGCCCAGTGCTGACATGGCGCGTCGGCTTGCGCACGGGCGGTGGGCCGTGGTTGGACGGTCAGTGCCCGCCAATGGCCGCAAGCCAGTGGTGAACTGTGCTCATGCGAATTGCCGTGGTCGTCGTGGCCGGCGGCCGCTCCAGCCGGTTCGGGTCCGACAAGCTCGCGGCGCCGCTCGGGTCTGGTGAGACGGTGCTCTCCCGCACTCTGGCCGGGATCGACCATCTGGACGACGACACGCGGCTCGGTCTCGTCCGTCCCGTTGTCGTGGTGGGGCCACCCCAACCCCTTGGTGATCATGCAGTTTTGCACACGGAGCCGGCGCCCCCCTCTCGTGATCATGCAGTTCTGCACGGGGTGGCGGATGCGGCCGCGGAAACCCGGATCCGGTTCGTGCGCGAGGACAAACCCGGGTCCGGCCCGGCCGCAGCGGTACTGGCCGGTGCGCTCGCGGCGTGCGTGGCCGACGTCCTCGTGGTTGTTCCGGGTGACGCGCCGTTCGCGGCCGGTGCCGTGCCACGGCTGGTGGCCGCGTTGAACAGCAGTGACTCCGTTGAAGCGGCGGTGGCGGTGGATCCGAGCGGGCGCCG
>JASBSH010000316.1 GCA_030149025.1 Actinomycetales bacterium
TTCGCAAGGTGGGCGCGGTCGTCCACGACTGTAACCTAAGCGACTGGGAGCCTTGAGCCGGAGGCGGTGCTGATGCGGCGCAACGAGCAAGGGCCCGGCCGGCTGGTGACCTGCCCGGCGAATAGGGTCGGGCCGTGCCCGACGAGACTGCCACCCCGACGGCCGGTTCCGCGAACAAGACCGACAAGGCGCCGTCCGAGACCACCGAGGCGAAGCCGGCGCCGCCGGTCGACGACCTGGTCACGACCTCACAGCGGCTGCGCATCGGCCGGCAGGTGCTCAAGTACACGGCGCGGGCCGGCCGGATCGTCCTGCGGGAAGAGGTCATAGAGGCCGACGAGTTCAAGGGCCTCCGCCCGAAGGCGGAGGTCTTCGTCACCGCCTACACCCTGGACGACGCCACCCCCCAGACGAGGCCCGTCACCTTCTGCTTCAACGGAGGCCCCGGCTCCTCGTCGGTGTGGCTGCACCTGGGCCTGCTCGGTCCGCAGCGCGTCCTGATGGGGGACGCCGGGGAGCTGCTGCCGCCGCCGTACGGACTCGCCGACAACCCGCAGACGCTGCTCCGGTACTCGGACCTGGTGTTCATCGATCCGGTGTCGACCGGGTACTCGCGCCCCGTCGAGGGTGGCAAACCGAAGGACTTCCACGGGTACTCGGGCGACCTGAAGGCGGTCGGGGAGGTGATCCGGCTGTGGACCACCAGGAACAACCGGTGGATGAGCCCGAAGTTCCTGACCGGGGAGTCCTACGGAACCTTGCGGGCCGCGGCCCTGGCCGAGCACCTGCAGAACCGGTATGGCATGTACCTGAACGGGATCGCTTTGATATCAGCCGTTCTCGACATGGGGACCATCCGGTTCACCGAGGGCAACGACATCCCGCACCCTCTGTTCCTGCCGACGTACGCGGCGATCGCGAACTACCACGGCCTGCACGGTTCGCGGCCGTTGTCAGATGTCCTGGCGGAGGCGGAGGAGTTCGCGGAGCGGACCTACCCGTGGGCGCTGGCGAGAGGCGCGCGGCTGTCGGCGGACGAGCGTGCTGATGTGGTCGCGACGCTGGCCCGGCTGACCGGGTTGAGCGAGGAGTACATCGACCGCGTCAACCTGCGGGTCGAGCACGTGCGGTTCTTCACCGAGCTGTTGCGCTCGCGCGGTCTGACGGTCGGACGGCTGGACGGTCGCTTCACCGGATGGGACCGGGACGGCGGAGCCGAACGGTACGAGCAGGACCCGTCCTACTGGGCGATCCACGGACCGTACGCGGCAGCGTTCAACCACTACGTGCGGACGGACCTCGGCTATTCCAACGACCTGCCGTACGAGATCCTCACCGACCGCGTGCAGCCGTGGTCCTACAGCGAGTTCGAGGGCCGCGGAGTGTCGGTCACCGACAAGCTGTCGACGGCGATGCGCGCCAACCCCCACCTGAAGGTGCATGTGGCGTGCGGGTACTACGACGGGGCAACTCCGTACTCAGCGGCTGAGCACACCTTGGCGCGGCTGCAGATCCCGGAGGAGCTGCGGTCGAACATCGACGTCGTGTACTACGAGTCCGGGCACATGATGTACGTCCACGAGCAGTCGCGGGTGCAGCAGTCACGGGATCTGGCGGCGTGGATCGCTGCCGCCACCACGTAGACCGCCCGCATCGGTCCGCGCCTGCGCCGCGCCGCCCTGTCACACTCGGCCGTCCCGGCACCGCCGCAATTCTCCCGCCCCATCACTAGCATCGAAGGATGGACGACGTACTGGGGCGACTTCGTTCCGCCGCGGCTGAGGTGCTGCCCGGGGAACCGGTCCAGCTGCTCTACCTCTTCGGAAGCCGCGCCCGGTGCACCGCACGGCCCGGGAGCGACACCGATGTCGCAGCTCTTCTTGATGACGATGTACCCGGTCAGGACTACCTTCATGTCCAGCTCAAGCTGACGGAAGCACTGAGCTCCACAGCTCAGATTCCAGACCTCGATCTCGTTGTGCTCAACGACGCACCGCTGCCACTGCGAGGCCGGGTGATTCAGGAGGGCGTCGCCGTCTATTCCACTGATGAGTCGGTGCGCGCTGAGTACGAGAGCCGCACATTCCGGGAGTTCGGCGACTACCGCATCTGGGTCGCGCAGCTCGACGCCGAGCTACTGGCCCGCCACGCATCGGGTGATCGATGAGCGTCGACACGGGACGGGTTCGCGCGCTGCTGGACCGGATGGCCGAGGAGGAGCGACAGCTTCACCGCCTTGCCGCGCTCAGCGATGAGGAACTCCTCGGTGACCCTGATCGGCTGGCTTCGGCCAAGTACCGCTTCATCGTGGCGATCGAGGCCGCCATCGACGTCTGCCGGCACATCGTTTCGGCTGCAGGACTGAGGGCGCCGAGCGACTTCGCTGACGCGTTCTGCGTCCTGGCGGAAGGCGGCAGCGATTGCCCGGGGACTCACTCACGGACGCATGTCGTAGCTGTCGCTAGTTCGCGGACTCCAAACGCATGCCCTCCGGGCCTGCGCCCGGCGTGTTGAGGCACCGGACGTCCGAGTTCTTGCTGACCCTCATGAGGAGGGTGTAGCACCGGCCCATCGCCTGCTGGCCGTAGGCGTTCGGGTGCAGGGACTCCTGCACGATGCCC
>JASBSH010000319.1 GCA_030149025.1 Actinomycetales bacterium
CCTGTAGTGCGCGCAGTGTGTGCCGCGCGAGTTCCGCCTCCGCGGCCAGGCCGTCCGGTGACAGGTCCGGAAGACCGTCGCAGTCCGGGTCGAGACCGAGCGCGGTGTTCACCGAAGGGTCGAGGTCCGCCAGCTCACGGACGTAGCGGTCGGCGACCTTGCGCGGGCTGTCGACGGCGGCACTGACGGTTTCGCTCATGACGCGTGATTCAACCACCCGTTACCGACACGAAACGCCCTGAGGGAGTGCCGCCGCGGCGTTCACCTTGTGGCACTGAGTGCCGCCGCGGCGTTCACCTTGTGCCGCGGAGTGCCGCCGCGGCGCACCTATGGCCACTGAGTGCCTCCGCGGCGTTCGTGGGGCAGGACCACAGTTACACCTTCCGCGGCCCGCTCGCCCAGCAACGGCAGCTCCGCAGCCGCCTCCTCCAGGCCGATGGTGCGGGTGACGAGCCGGGCGGGGTCCAGGCGCCCGTCGGCGACCAGCCGCAGCATCTGCGGGTAGTCGGCAGCGGCCATGCCGTGACTGCCGAGCAGGTCCAGCTCATAGGCGACCACCCGCTCCATCGGCACCCGTGGGTGGCCCTGCGCTGCCGGCAGCAACCCGACCTGGACCTGCCGGCCGCGACGCCGCAGCGCCAGCACCGAGTCCGCGCAGGTGCGCTCGGAACCGACCGCGTCCAGCGCGACGTGCGTGCCGCCGTCCGTCAGGTCGTGGATCGCTGCCGGGACGTCGACAGCGCCGGCGTCGAGGACGGCCTCGGCACCCAGCTCGGTCGCCAGGGCCCGAGCCTGCTCGCCGTGGTCCGTGGCAACCACCCGCGCGCCCAGCGCGGCGGCGATCATCACCGCGGACAGCCCGACTCCGCCGCACCCGAGCACCGCCACCCACTCCCCGGGCTGCACGCGTGCGCGGCCGACCAGGGCGCGATATGCCGTCGCGAAGCGGCAGCCGAGCGCAGCAGCAGCGACCTGCGTGACGGCGTCCGGGACCTCGACGAGGTTGAAGTCGGCGTGGTCGAGCGCAACCAGCGCCGCAAAGGACCCCCATCCGGTGAAACCCGGCTGCGTCTGGTGCGGGCACACCTGGGCGTCACCGGCCCGGCAGACCTCACAGGTGCCGCAGCCGCAGACGAACGGCACGGTGACGCGCTGGCCGACGCGCCAGCTGGCGACGTCCCTCCCGACTGCCGTGATAGTGCCGGCCAGCTCGTGGCCGGGCACCAGGGGAAGGGGGGCGCCGGGATCGTGGCCGGCCCAGGCGTGCCAGTCGCTGTGGCACAGTCCGGTGGCGTCCACACGGACGACCACGCCGTGGTCGGCCGGGACGGGGTCAGGAACGTCGGCGATCCGGGGTGCTTCCCCGAACTTCTCGATCAGGACGGCGCGCACGCACGTCAGCGTGCCAGGCACGCCTTCGGGGGCTGAGGGCCGGTCACACCGGACCGGCGGATGCGCCTGCCCGGGAGCGGCTCAGTGCCGGCTTAGTGCTCCTGGGACGGGCCCTGCAGCGCCGTCCAGCGCACGCGGCGCGGGTTGGCGACGCTGCTCAGGCTGGCGCCTGCGTCGTCGCGGTCCTCGGTCGCCTCCGTGCTGGGGTGGGCGGTCACGTTGGGTCTCCTCCAGCTGGGTCTCGACGGGATCACTCCGGTGAACTGACTCCGGCGGTGCCTTCTGATTGTACGAGGGGGGCTTGATCGCTTCCGGCCGGAAAGAGCCGCCGATCGTGTGAGGCTTCGCACAGCTTGCGGCAGCCCGCGGCCGTGACGGGATTGTTACCGCGGATGCGACTGTGGACCTTGCTCTCCGTCTGCGGAAACGCTTGCATCATTGTGATCAGGCGGGCCGAGCGCCCGCACGACCGCTATCGGAGGGTTCCTGATGAAGTTCACCCGAAGGAGGCGTCAGGCGGCCGCGCTCGCCGGGGGCCTCAGCGCGCTGCTCGCGCTCTCGGCATGCGGCGGCGACGGTGGGGACAACAACCAGGGGCAGGGCAGCAACGGGGACCGCGACTGCTCCGCCTATGACCAGTACGGCGACCTGAGCGGCAAGACGATCTCGGTGTACACCTCGATCGTCACGCCGGAGGACAAGCCGCAGATCGACTCGTACAAACCCTTCGAGCAGTGCACCGGTGCCACGGTGAACTACGAGGGCTCGAAGGAGTTCGAGGCCCAGTTGGTCGTTCGGGTCAAGAGCGGCAACGCCCCCGACATCGCCTTCATCCCGCAGCCGGGGCTACTGCAGACGCTGGTCAAGGACACGCAGGCCGTCAAGCCGGCACCCGACGCGGTCGCCAAGAACGTGGACCAGTACTTCGGTGAGGACTGGAAGAGCTACGGCACGGTCGACGGCACGCTCTACGCCGCGCCGCTCGGCGCGAACGTGAAGTCCTTCGTGTGGTACTCGCCGAAGATGTTCTCCGACGCGGGCTACGAGGTCCCCAAGACCTGGGACGAGCTGATCGCCCTCTCCGACAAGATCGTGCAGAGCGGCGGCAAGCCGTGGTGTGCCGGCATCGGCTCCGGCGACGCGACCGGCTGGCCGGCGACGGACTGGCTCGAGGACATGATGCTCCGCACCGCCGGTCCCGAGACCTACGACAAGTGGGTCAACCACGAGATCCCGTTCAACGACCCGGCCGTCGCGGAGGCGCTCGGGAAGGTCGGGCAGATCCTCCGGAACCCCGACTACGTCAACGGTGGTCTGGGTGACGTGAAGAGCATCGCCTCCACCGAGTTCCAGGAGGGTGGTCTGCCGATCCTGGACGGCACCTGCTGGATGCACCGCCAGGCGTCCTTCTACCAGGCGAACTGGCCGGAGGGCACCAAGGTGGCTGAGGACGGCGACGTGTTCGCCTTCTACTTCCCCGCGATGAACGAGAACGAGCAGCCGCTGCTCGGTGGTGGCGAGTTCGTGGCTGCCTTCGACGACCGTCCCGAGGTCCAGGCGTTCCAGGCGTTCCTGTCCTCGCCGGAGTGGGCGAACGAGAAGGCGAAGGTCACAGAGTTCGGGTGGGTCAGCGCGAACACCGGACTGGACCCGAAGAACCTCAAGTCCCCGATCGACCGGCTGTCCGCTGAGCTGCTGCAGGACAAGACGGCGGTCTTCCGGTTCGACGGGTCGGACCTGATGCCGGGTGAGGTCGGCGCCGGCAGCTTCTGGAAGGAGATGACGAACTGGATCGCCAACAACAAGGACGACAAGGCGGTCCTCGACGCCATCGAAAGCTCCTGGCCGTGATCGGCAGAAGCACTCGCTGAGTCGCTCTGCAATCGCCGCGCACACCGGGGACCTGTCGCAAAGGCAGGTCCCCGGTAAGCGCGTGGCACTGCCGCACGACTGATCTCCCGCGCTAGAGTCCGCGCCCAGCGGAAGGGGTAGGTGGATGGACTGGCTCCTTAACGCCGACACGAACGGCGAGAAGTTCCTCGTCATGCTCGCCGCCGTCGGCCTGTTCGTCGTCGTGATGGGCGCCGTCCTGGTCGCGGTCGACCGGCCGAGGTGGGTCCCGCAGTGGCTGGTCGTCCTCGGCTTCATCGGGCCGGCGGTCCTGATGCTGGTCTTCGGCCTCGTCTACCCCGGCCTGCGAACCGCATACGAGTCCTTCTTCGACCGCAACGGTGAGAACTTCATCGGGTTCGACAACTATGTCCGCGTCTTCACCCAGGACGAGTTCCAGATCGTCCTGCGCAACACCGCGATCTGGGTGCTGCTCGTTCCGGTCGCAGCAACGTTCATCGGACTGGTGTACGCCGTGCTCGTCGACCGCACCCGCTTCGAGGCCGCCGCGAAGGCGCTGATCTTTCTGCCGATGGCGATCTCCATGGTCGGCGCGTCGATCATCTGGAAGTTCATCTACGAGTACAAACCCGACCAGCCGGGGGTGAACCAGATCGGGCTGGCGAACCAAGTCCTCGTCTGGCTCGGCCTGGAGCCCTACCAGTTCGTCATCACCGCGCCGTGGAACACGTTCTTCCTCATCGTCGTGATGATCTGGATCCAGGCCGGTTTCGCGATGACCGTGCTCTCCGCGGCGATCAAGGCCATTCCCGACGACATCATCGAGGCGGCCAGGCTGGACGGCGTGGGCGGCGTCCGGATGTTCCGCTACGTGACCATCCCCGTCATCAGGCCGGCCCTCGTCGTGGTGGTCACCACGATCGCCATCACGACGCTCAAGGTCTTCGACATCGTCCGGACCATGACCGGCGGGCAGTTCAGCACGAGCGTCGTGGCCAACGAGTTCTACACACAGGCGTTCACGCGGTTCAACTTCGGGCTGGGCGCGTCCATGGCCGTGCTCCTGTTCGTGCTGGTGATCCCGATCGTCGTCTACAACATCAGGCAGATGCGGCTGTCGGAGGACATTCGATGAGCGCCCCCACCACCACACCGACGGTCGCGGCACCGGCACCCCGCCGTCTCAGCAGGACCGAGAAGCGTGCTGGCGACGCTAAGACGAAGCTCAGCTCGCCCTGGGCGTCAGCGATCGCGATCGCACTCGCCGTGCTGTGGACCATCCCGACGTTCGGGCTGCTCGTCACCTCGTTCCGTCCCGAGCTGAACATCCGGCGCACCGGCTGGTGGACCTACTTCTCCAACCCGGGCCTGACCCTCGACAACTACAAGGAGGCGCTGTACGGCGGTACGTCGAACTTCTCGGACTACTTCGTCAACTCACTGGTGATCACGATCCCGGCGGTGGTCATCCCGATCACCCTCGCGCTGCTCGCCGCGTACGCGTTCGCGTGGATCGACTTCCGGGGCCGCGACCTCCTGTTCGTGGCGGTGTTCGCACTGCAGATCGTGCCGATCCAGATCACGATGATCCCGCTGCTGTCGATCTACGTGGACTGGGGTCTGGCCGGCTCGTTCTGGACCGTCTGGCTGTCCCACTCGATCTTCGGTCTGCCGCTGGCGATCTTCCTGCTGCACAACTTCATGAAGGACATCCCCAGGTCCCTGGTGGAGGCCGCGCGGGTGGACGGCGCGGGGCACGTGAAGATCTTCTTCCAGGTGCTGCTCCCCCTGCTCGTGCCCGCCATCGCCGCCTTCGCGATCTTCCAGTTCCTCTGGGTGTGGAACGACCTGCTCGTCGCCCTGACCTTCGGCAGTGCGCAGAACGTCGCACCGCTGACCGTCCGGCTCGCCGAGTTGTCGGGGACGCGAGGCTCTGAGTGGTATCTGCTGTCGGCCGGCGCGTTCATCGCCATGGTGGTGCCGCTGGTCGTGTTCCTGTCGCTGCAGCGGTACTTCGTTCGCGGACTGCTGGCGGGTGGCGTCAAGGGCTGATCCGTCACTCCCCTCCACGTGGTGATCATGAAATCCCGGTTCAGCGACGTGAACCGGGATTTCATGATCACCGCCAGAGGGGGGGCGGCCGTCGGGCAGCGGTGTTCGTGTGCTTGTCGGAGGGGTCCCGTAGCGTCACGGACATGCAGCCGAGCACAACCGAGCCATCAGCAGCGACCGCGGCGACAGCAGCGACGGCAGCCGATCTCCGGACGCGCGCTGACGCCGTCCTCACTGCCCTGACCGGCAGGCCGGACGCCGCGTTCCGCGACGGGCAGTGGGAGGCGGTGGAGACTCTGGTCTCCGAGCGTGCCCGCGCGCTGGTGGTGCAACGCACCGGCTGGGGCAAGTCCGCAGTCTACTTCGTGGCGACCGCGTTGCTGCGCCAGCAGGGCTCGGGGCCCACGCTGCTGATCTCGCCGCTGCTCGCGCTGATGCGCGACCAGGTGGCCGCGGCGCGACGCGCGGGTGTGCGGGCAGTGGAGATGAACTCCTCCAACGCCACGGAGTGGGGTAACGTCACGGCGGCCATCCTCGCGGACGACGTCGACCTCCTGCTCGTGTCGCCCGAGCGGCTTACCAACCCCCACTTCGCCGAGGAGCTGCTGCCCACGCTCACCGAACGTTGCGGCCTGCTGGTCATCGACGAGGCGCACTGCGTGTCGGACTGGGGGCACGACTTCCGCCCGGACTACCGGCGCATCCGTGACCTGCTCACAGCGCTCCCGAGCGAGACGCCGGTGCTCGCCACGACCGCGACCGC
>JASBSH010000323.1 GCA_030149025.1 Actinomycetales bacterium
CCCCCCCGGGGGCCGCACCCCCCCGACCGCGGCAGTCATCGAATGGGTGCGGTTGCACGGTCTGTGTGGACGAGGCAGCCCGCTCTGTGGACGAGGGAGCCCGGAACGTCTGGCAGAATGACTGCGCGAACCTGGCGTGTACGGCCCCTCTCTCCGTGCCCGTCGAGTCCACGAGTCCGGCCGTCGCCGAGTTCCCCACCCGGTGACGCGAGCGGCTCAACCCCATCAGAAAGCAGGAGACACCACACCCGTGGCCGTCAAGATCCGACTTAAGCGCCTGGGCAAGATCCGGGCCCCGTACTACCGCATCGTCGTCATGGACTCGCGCACCAAGCGCGACGGCCGGGCGATCGAGGAGATCGGCAAGTACCACCCCACGCAGGAGCCCTCGCTCATCGAGGTGAGCTCCGAGCGGGCGCAGTACTGGCTGAGCGTCGGCGCCCAGCCGACCGAGCAGGTCCTCGCCCTGCTGAAGGTCACCGGTGACTGGCAGAGGTTCAAGGGTCTGCCGGGCGCCGAGGGCACGCTGAGGACCGCCGCTCCGAAGGCCGACAAGCGCGCCGCTTTCGAGGCCGCCGCCAAGGAGTCGTTCGGTGAGGACGCCGGCGAGGCCACCACGCCGAAGAAGAGCGAGCCCAAGAAGAAGAGCGAGCCGAAGAAGAGCGCAGGCAGCCAGGAGCAGAAGGACGCCGACAAGGGCAACCAGCCCGAGCGCGACGAGACCCCGGCTCCGGCGGGTGACGACGAGGCGAAGGCCTGATCGTGCTCGCCGACGCGCTCGAGCACCTCGTGCGGGGGATCGTCGACCACCCCGACGACGTCCGCATCAAGGAGAAGACCCTCCGCCGCGGGTCCCTGCTCGAGGTGCGCGTGCACCCCGACGACCTCGGTCGGGTCATCGGCCGGGCGGGGCGCACCGCGAAGGCGCTGCGCTCCGTCATGGGTGCCCTCGCCGGTGGTCAGAGCGTGCGTGTCGACGTCGTGGACGTCGACCGCCGCCGCTGACGGCCCTGATGGAACTCATAGTCGCGAGGATCGGCCGGCCGCACGGTGTCCGCGGCGAGGTCACCGTCGAGGTTCGAACCGACTCACCGGACCGGCGCTTCCGGCTCGGTGCCACCTTCGGCACCGACCCGGCGTGCGCCGGTCCGTTGACGTTGTCAGGCGTGCGCGACCACAACGGGACGCTGCTGCTGACCTTCGAGGAGGTGCGCGACCGCACGGCTGCGGAGTCCCTGCGCGACGTGCTCCTCACCGTCGACAGCGACGGCGATCTCGACGACGCGACCGACGACGACGGCGACGACACTGATCACACCGAGGACGACGCGTGGCCGGTGCACGCCCTGGTCGGGCTTCGCGCCGAGCTTGCCGACGGCTCACCGGCCGGTGAGGTGGTCGGGCTGGTGCCCGCATCCGCCCAGGACCTGCTGGTCATCCAGGAGCCCTCCGGGCACGAGGCCTTCGTCCCGTTCGTGCGGGCGATCGTCCCGGTCGTCGACGTCGAGGGGCGGCGGATCGTCCTCGACCCGCCCGGCGGGCTGCTGCAGGACCTGCCAGCAGGCGACCTGCCTGACGAAGACCGCTCGGACCGGGAACCGTGAGCGGGGCTCATGCGCATCGACGTCGTCACGATCTTTCCCGAGTACCTGGCGCCCCTCGACCTGTCCCTGATCGGGAAGGCGAGGCAGGACGGCCTGCTGCGTGTCGTCGTCCATGACCTTCGCGACTTCACGCACGACCGGCACCGCACGGTGGACGACCCCCCGTACGGGGGCGGTGCAGGCATGGTGATGCGCCCGCAGCCGTGGGCCGAGGCGCTGGAGCACGT
>JASBSH010000331.1 GCA_030149025.1 Actinomycetales bacterium
GGCCACCACCATCACGAAGAAGGCGATCACCTGGCCGGACAGGTCACCCTGGGCCCGCGCGAACGTGACGAAGGCCAGGTTCGCCGCGTTCAGCATCAGCTCGATGCCCATGAACATGACGATGGCGTTGCGCCGGACCAGCACCGTGGTCGCCCCGATGGCGAACAGGATCGCGGCCAGCACGACGTAGTGGCCGATGGTCATCGGGTCCGTCCCTCCTGGGGCTGCTCGACGGGAGCGTTCGTGCCGTCGACGCGCTCGTCGTCCGGCCCTTGCGTCCCGGTGACGCCGCGCTCCGTCCGGTCACCGACGTCGCCGCCCTTGGGGGCGGCGCCCTCGATCTCGGCGCTGATCTCCTCGACGGCGTCGACGCGCGCGTTCGCGGGCAGCTCCTGCCCCCGAGCTCGCAGCACCCGGTTGACCGACAGCTCGCTCGGGGTGCCGTCGGGCAGCAGAGCGGGGGTGTCGACCGAGTTGTGCCGGGCGAACACACCGGGTGCGGGCAGGCCCGCGACGTGGCGGTTGGCCAGAACGCGCCGCTGTGCCAGCACCTTCTGCGTCACCCGCGGCACCAGCCGTTCCCGGTGGGTGAGCACCATCGCGCCCAGGGCCGCCGTGATCAGCAGGGCACCGGTGAGCTCGAAGGCGACGACGTAGTCGCTGAACAGGATCCGCGCGACGCCCTTGGGGTTGCCGCCCACCTGTTGGTTGACCTGGTCGAGACCGGTCGGCGGCAGGAACTCCAGCTTCTCCACCCCGAACCGGCCGCCCATGAAGCCGGTCACCATGCCGATGCCGAACAGCAGGGCACCGGCGAAACCGATGACCGCCCAGAACCGCTGGCCCTTGATCGTCTCCACCAGGGAGTCGGAGGAGTCCACGCCGACGAGCATCAGCACGAAGAGGAACAGCATCATGACCGCACCGGTGTAGACGACGATCTGAGCCGCGAAGAGGAACTGGGCGTCCTGGACGGCGTAGATGACGGCAAGACCGATCATCACCGCCGCCAGCATCATTGCCGCGTGCACGGCCTTGCGGGCGAACAGCAAACCCAGCGCCGCGAGCACGATCAGCGGGGCGAGGATCCAGAAGAGCGCCGTCTCCCCCGCACCAAGGTTGTTCTCGGGCTGAGTGACGGGCGCCTGAGCCACCAGGGGATGGCCCAGCACTGCGGCCAGGTTCACTGGGCCCTTCCTTCCTTCACCCGGTCTGACGCGCGGTCGACGACGTGGGCCCGGGCCTGCTCGAGCGTCGGGTCGTCCGGGCGGCGCTCGGCGACCCAGTCGATCTGCTCCTGCACCGGATGGGTCACCTGACCCCGGTAGTAGGCGGTGTCGTCGGTCCCCGGGACCATCGGGTGCGGCGGGGCCAGCATCCCGGGAAGCATGGGGGCCAGCAGGTCCTGCTTCTCGTAGATCAGCCCGGCCCGGGACGGACCGGCGAGCTCGTACTCGTTGGTCATCGTGAGGGCACGCGTCGGGCAGGCCTCGATGCAGAACCCGCAGAAGATGCAGCGCAGGTAGTTGATCTGGTAGACGCGCCCGTACCGCTCACCCGGGGAGAACCGCTGCTCGGAGGTGTTGTCGGCGCCTTCGACGTAGATCGCGTCCGCCGGGCAGGCCCAGGCGCACAGCTCGCAGCCGATGCACTTCTCCAGGCCGTCCGGGTGCCGGTTCAGCTGGTGCCGGCCGTGGTACCGGGGCTGGGTCGGGACCTTCTCCTCGGGGTACTGCTCGGTCTGCGTCTTGGCGAACATGGTCCGGAACGAGACCCCGAACCCTGCGACGGGTGCGAACAGGTCCGACCAGAAGCCCCCGGATTCCGACGAGCCGTCCTTCGGTCGCTGGTCAGCCACCGTGCACCTCCCCTTCCGAACGACGTTCTGATCGCCCACCCGACCCGGCGCCCGACTCCGGGGGCGATTCTGTGCCGACTGGTTCCCCACCCGGCAGCGCCGCACCGGCGGTGACCGGCACCCGCTCCCGGGTCCGCCTGGACACCGGCAGGGTCTGGCCCGGCAGCGGCGGGACGGGGTGCCCGCCGGCGAACGGGTCGAACTCGCCCTGCGGCCCGGGCGCCTGGGCAGGCTCCTCCTTGGGCTTCGGCCAGAACAGCACCATGGCCAGGAAGACGGCGGCCAGGACGGCCAGGGCGATCAGCACCTGCTGCCTCGTCACGTCGGTGAACTGCTGGACGCCCTGCAGGACGGCGACCGCGACGATCCAGGCGAGGGCCGCCGGGATGAGCACCTTCCAGCCGAACCGCATGAACTGGTCGTACCGCAGCCGCGGCAGGGAGCCGCGCAACCACACGAACAGGAAGAAGAACAGCCAGATCTTGATGGTGAACCACAGCAGCGGCCACCAGCCGGTGTTGAGCACGCCGTCCCCGATCGCCGACAGCGGCCAGGGGGCGCGCCACCCACCGAGGAACAGCGTGGTGGCCAGGCCCGCGACGGTGAACATGTTGACGTACTCGGCCAGGAAGAACAGGGCGAACTTCAGCGACGAGTACTCGGTGTGGAACCCCCCGACCAGCTCGCCCTCCGCCTCCGGGAGGTCGAACGGGAGCCGGTTGGTCTCACCCACCATGGCGATCACGTAGATCACGAACGCCGGGAACAGCGTGATACCCCACCAGAGGCTCTGCTGGCCGGCGACGATCTCGGAGGTGGACATCGAGCCCGCCACGATGAACACGCTCACCAGGGACATACCCATCGCCAGCTCGTAGGAGATGACCTGGGCCGTGGAGCGCACCCCGCCGAGCAGCGGGTACGTCGAGCCCGATGCCCAGCCGGCGAGCACGATCCCGTACACGCCGATGCTCGTCACGGCAAGGATGTACAGCACCGCGACCGGCATGTCGGTCAGCTGCAGCGGGGTGACGATGTCCGTGAACGGGATCCGCACCTGCGGCCCGAGCGGGAGCACCGCGTAGGACAGGAAGGCCGGGATCACGGAGATCAGCGGGGCCAGGACGTAGACCAGCTTGTCCGCGCCCTTGGGGATCAGGTCCTCCTTCAGGGCGAGCTTCACGCCGTCGGCGAGGCTCTGCAGGATCCCGAACGGCCCGGCCCGGTTCGGTCCGGGGCGGTTCTGCATCCGGCCGATGATCCGTCGTTCGGCCCAGATCCCGATCAGGACGTTGAGCACGAGGAAGACGAAGACGAAGACGGCCTTCAGCAGGATGATCCAGCCGTTGTCGTTGCTGAAGTCGCTCACTGGGCGATCTCCTCCACGGTCGCGCGCGACAGGCGGACCAGCGCCCCCGGGGCGGGGGCCAGCGACGCCCTGACCCCGGACCCTGCGCTGTTCGTCGGCAACCAGACCACCCCGTCGGGCATCTCGGTGACCACGAGCGGCAGGCTCATCGAGCCACGAGGCGTCGACACGGTGACGAGCTCGCCGTCCCCGACGCCGACGGCGGCCGCGGTCGCCGGCGACAACCGCACGTGCGCGCGGTGTGCCGTGCCCGCGAGGTACGGCTCGCCGTCCTGCAGGCGACCACCGTCCAGCAGCAGGTGCCAGGTCGCGAGCACCGCCTCACCGGCGCCCGGTGTGGTCGGCTCCCCCGGCTCGACCTGCGGAGCCGCGGCACGG
>JASBSH010000131.1 GCA_030149025.1 Actinomycetales bacterium
GGCCGACTGCCAGGTCTTCGTGATCAAGACGCCGGTGGTCGACCCTTCGTTGCATCGGCGGGCGGCGGTCCCCGCCTGAGACATGAGGAGCCCGGAATGACACGTGTCGGCCAAGGCGAGCGCACTCGATATCTGGACGCCCTACTTCGGGATCGTCGACGGCGGGCTGCACTGCTACCTGATCCCCGTCGAGGTGGTCGCGGGTCTGGCCACCATCAGCCTGACGAAGTACGAGCGGTTCCGGATCGGCTGGATGGGCCGCCAGGCGGGCATGGCTGGCACCGGAACGTGAGCCGGGTCGTGTAGGCTCGTGGTGCATTTCGGGGCGTGGCGCAGCTTGGTCTAGCGCGCCGCTCTGGGGGAGCGGAGGTCGCAGGTTCAAATCCTGTCGCCCCGACCATCGAACGGCCGGATCCACACACGTGGGTCCGGCGGTTCGCGGTTTTTGGATGAGTGGTCGCGCGTTCGCCCTACTTCCGGCGCTTCTCCCGCACACGGACGCTCAGCTCGATCGGCGACCCGACGAACCCGAACGTCTCGCGCAACCGACGCTCGATGAACCGCCGGTACCCGGCCTCGATGAACCCCGAGGCGAAGATCACGAACCGCGGCGGCCGCGTGGAGGGCTGGGTGCCGAACAGGATCCGTGGCTGCTTGCCGCCGCGCACCGGATGCGGGTGCGCCGCAACCAGCTCACCCAGGAACGCGTTCAGCCGCCCGGTCGGGATCCGCGTGTCCCACGAGTCCAGGGCCTGGTCGAGCGCGGGCACCAGCTTGTCCAGGTGGCGTCCCGTCCGCGCCGAAACGTTGACCCGCGGCGCCCAGCGGACCTGCACGAGGTCCTGCTCGATCTCGCGCTCCAGGTAGCGGCGGCGCTCCTCGTCGACGAGATCCCACTTGTTGTAGGCGATGACGAGGGCGCGCCCGGCCTCGATGACCATCGACAGGATCCGGGTGTCCTGCTCGGTCAGCGTCTCGCTCGCGTCGATGAGGACGACGGCGACCTCGGCCTTCTCCAGCGCCGACTGGGTGCGCAGCGACGCGTAGAAGTCCGCGCCCTTGGTCTGGTGCACGCGGCGGCGGATTCCAGCGGTGTCCACGAAGATCCACGGACGCCCGCCCAGTTCGACGAGCTCGTCCACCGGGTCACGCGTGGTGCCGGCGACGGAGTCGACCACTGAGCGCTCGCTACCGACCATCTTGTTGAGCATGCTCGACTTGCCGACGTTGGGTCGGCCCACGAGCGCCACCCGCCGCGGCCCACCCGGCCGCGCTGCGGCGATGGCCGACACCTCGGGCAGCGCCGCCACGGCGGCGTCGAGCAGGTCCCCGGACCCACGGCCGTGGATCGCGGAGACCGGGTACGGCTCACCCAGGCCGAGCGACCACAGCGCCGCCGCGTCGGCTTCACCGCGCTGGTCGTCCACCTTGTTCGCGGCCAGGACGACCGGCTTGCCGGAGCGGCGCAGCATACCCACGACCGCCTCGTCCGTCGCCGTCGCACCGACCGTGGCGTCGACGACGAAGATCACCGCATCGGCGAGCTGCACTGCCATCTCGGCCTGGTCGGCCACGCGCCGGTCCAGGCCCGTGACGTCGCGTTCCCAGCCCCCGGTGTCCACGAGCGAGAACTCCCGCCCCGCCCACTCGGCCTTGTAGCTCACCCGGTCCCGGGTCACGCCCGGCGTGTCTTCGACGACGGCCTCTCGCCGCCCGAGGATGCGGTTCACCAGCGTCGACTTGCCCACGTTGGGCCGGCCGACCACGGCGAGCACGGGCAGGGGCGCGGCCGAGCCGTCGTCCAGCTCGTCCTCACCCTCGAGCAGAGCGACGTCCTCCGCGGTGAGGTCGTAGTCCTCCAGCCCGGCGAGGAGGGCATCGGTCGGGTCGACGAAGTCCTCCCCGCGGCCCGGCGAAGGACGCGACTCGGGCTCGTGCTCGTTCACGCGCGGCCTCCTTCGCCGGCGACGACCGGCAACACGGACGACGCCTCCCGCACCAGCGAGAGCACCGCCTCGACGGTCTCCTCGAACGTCAGCGACGACGAGTCCAGCGTGTACACCCCTTCAGCGGCGGTCAGGAAGTTTGAGACCGTCGCGTCGTCGCGGTCCCGGCGCAGCACCTGGTCCCGCGTCGCCTCCACCGCGGCGGCGTCCACGCTCTCGTGCAGCTCGGCGGCCCGCCTCGCCAGCCGTGCCTCGGGGTCCGCGGTCAGCAGCACCCGCACGTCGGCGTCCGGCGCGACGACGGTGGTGATGTCCCGCCCCTCCGCGACGCACCCCCGGCCGGGCGGCGTTGCCGCCAGGGCGATGATCTCCCGCTGCCTTCGCTGCAGCTCGGCACGTACGTCGAGGTTGGTCGCCACGAGCGACACCGAGGTCGAGATCCGGGTCGTCCTGATCGCGACCGCGACGTCCTGGCCGTCGACCTCGACCCGCGGGTCGGTCGGCGCGGTGCCCATCCACAGCGGGATGGAGCGCGCCGCCTCCGCCACGGCCCTCTTGTCGCTCAGGTCGATCCGCTGCTCCAGGCACCACCAGCACACCGCGCGGTACATCGCGCCGGTGTCCAGGTACTCCAGCCCGAGCCGTCGCGCCACCTCCCGGGAGACGCTCGACTTGCCCGATCCCGATGGGCCGTCGACCGCGATGACGACGCCCCTGCCGGCGCCTCTGTCGATGCGCGGACGGTTGTCGCTCCCCTGCTCGGTGACCACCCCGCGAGGGTAGTGCGTGGCCTCAGCCGGCGATCGTCCAGCCGCGCTTGACCAGCTCGTCCTCCAGCAGCGCGCGGGCGCCGGGCACCACGGACACCTCCGCCAGACCCACCGGCTGCCCGGGCGAGTGCTCCAAACGCAGATCCTCCAGGTTGACCCCGATCTCCCCCATCTCGGTGAACAACCGGCCCAGCTCCCCCGGACGGTCCGGCACGAGCACCGTGACCACCTCGTACCGGGTGGGCGGCGCGCCGTGCTTGCCGGGAATCCGCGCCTGTCCCTCGTTCCCTGCCTGGATCGCCCGGGCGACGGTGGCGCGCGCACCGGCCGCACCGCCGTCCGCCGCCAGGGAGCGCAACGCGCCCAGCACGGCGTCCAGGTCGTCCCGCAGCGCGGCGAGCACCTCGGCTACGGGACCGGCGTTCCCGCCGAGGATCTGCACCCACAGCGACGGGTCGCTGGCCGCGATCCTCGTGACGTCTCGCAGCCCCTGGCCGGCGAGCGCGACCGCGTCGTCGGGGCTGTCCAGCAGCCGCGCAGCCACGAGGCTCGCCAGGACCTGCGGCACGTGGGAAACCCGGGCCACCGCCTCGTCGTGCGCCTCCGGCGACATGGTGAGCGGGACGGCGCCCAGGTCGGTCGCAAGGTCGCGTACGGCGGCCATCGCCTGCGCCGTCACACCGGGGCCGGGAGCCAGAACCCAGGGGCGGCCCGCGAACAGGTCGGCCCGCGCCGCCACTGCCCCGGACCGCTCGCGCCCCGCCATCGGGTGCCCGCCCACGTACCGGGCCAGAACCGCATGGTCCCGGACGGCGTCACGCACCTGCCGCAGCACGCTCGCCTTCACGCTCGCGACGTCGGTGACGACCGCGTCCGGGTGCGCTGACAGCTCCGCGACCACCAGGTCGGCTGTCACATCCGGAGGCGCCGCCACGACGACGAGCGAGAGGGTGTCGTCGCCGTCCTCCGGCAAGCGGCCGGCCCCGACGTCCCGGGCCATGGCGAGCGCCGTCGGTGAGGCGTCGTGCAGGACGACGTCCACGCCGAGGGAACGGAGCCCGAGCCCGATGCTGGCGCCGAGCAGCCCGGTGCCGACGACGCGAACCGGGCCACGCGTGTGCGCTGGGGCGAGCGGGGTCATTGGGCGATGTCGCGCCGCAGCGCCTTCGCGCCGCGCAGGTAGACGTGCTTGACCTCGCTGCGCGGCACGTCCATCTCGGCATGGGCCATCAACCTGACGACGCGCGGCAGGGAGCCCGGGACGTCGATCTCCGTGGTGCAGATCAGCGGCACGTCGCCCATCCCGAGCTCCCGTGCCGCGACGGCGGGGAACTCGCTGTGGAGGTCCGCCGTGACCGTGAAGATGATCGAGATCATCTCGTCGGTGGACAGGTCGTTCGCCTCGAGGACAGCCGTCACCAGCTCACGCGTGGACGCCAGGAGGTGCTCGCGCTCGTCCACGTCCAGCTGGATCGCACCCCGGATCGCCCGGACAGCCACCTCGCACCCCACTTCACACCGCCACGTCACCCGCCACTTCAACGGCTAGCCGGTTCACCGTAACGACGACGCGCGATGAGTCAGAGACCGGCCTGTGCCATCAGCTCGCCGAGCTCCTCGCGCGTGAGCGGGCGGTTGCGGCCGGGCAGCAGGTCACCGAGCCGCACGGGTCCGATCTGCGTCCGCACGAGCTGCAGCACCGGGTGGCCGACCTTGGCAAGCAGCCGTCGCACAACGTGGTTTCGCCCCTCGTGCAGCACCAGCTCAACCAGGGCCCTGCCCGGTTGCGAGTCGAGCATGCGGAACGAGTCGACGACGATCGGTCCGTCGTCCAGCTCCACACCGGCACGCAGCCGACGGCCGAGGTCCCGCGGCACCGGCCCGGGGATCTCGGCGAGGTAGGTCTTCGCCACCCCGTAGGAGGGATGCTGCAGCCGGTGGGCCAGGTCACCGTCGTTGGTGAGCAGCAGCAGGCCCTCGGTGTCCACGTCGAGCCTGCCCACGTGGAACAGCCGCTCGGCGCGGTTCCCGACCAGGTCGCCGAGGCACGGCCGCCCCTCCGGATCGCTCATGGTGGAAACGACCCCACGGGGCTTGTTCAGGGCCAGGTACACGCGTGAGGTGTCCAGCTGCAGCCGCATGCCGTCGACGTGGATCACGGCTGTGCTCGGGTCGACCCGGATGCCGAGCTCGCGCACGACCTGGCCGTCGACGGTGACGCGGCCGGCGGCGATGAGCTCCTCGCTGGCTCGCCGCGACGCGACACCGGCCTGGGCCAGGACCTTCTGCAGCCGCACGCCCTCCGGCGTATGGACGTCCCGGGCCGGCTCCACGGCCTTCGCCGCCCCGCTGCGGTCAGGTTGGCGGCGTTTCGCGTAGGCGCCCTGCTTGGAAGCGCCCTGTCTCGAACCAGCCTGCTTAGGGTCACCCTGCTCTTGGGGTCTGGGCTTCCCGGCCACCCGCTTGCGCGGGTTCGGCCGGCCTCGGCGTGGGGGCGTCACTGCTGCTCCTCGACCAACTCGGCGACGGCGTCGTCCTCAGGAAGGTAGGGGGCCAGGGGCGGCAGCTCCTCGAGGCTCCTGAGGCCGAGCTTCTCGAGGAAGAACGGGGTGGTCCCGTAGAGGATCGCACCCGACTCCGGGTCCTGCCCGACGTCTGCCACCAGGCCACGAGCGGTGAGGGTGCGCACCACGCCGTCCACGTTCACGCCGCGGATCGCGGAGACGCGGGCCCTGCCGATCGGCTGCCGGTAGGCGATGACGGCGAGAGTCTCCAGCGCCGCCTGCGTCAGCCGGGCGGTCTGCCCGTCGAGGACGAAGCGCTGGACGACGGGGGCGAGCGCCTCGCGGCTGAACACCCGCCAGCCGCCCGCCACCTCGCGCAGCTCGAACCCGCGCTGCTGCTCGGTGTACTCGGCGGCGAGCTCGGTGAGGATCGCGTGCACCCGTTCCTGCGGCAGGACCAGTGTCGCGGCCAGTGTCAGCTCGCTGACGGGCTCGTCGACGACCATGAGCACCGCTTCGACCGCCGCCCGGGCGCCGCCGGGCAGCACGTCGAGGTCCAGGCCCTCGGCGACCGCCTCGGGCTCATCCTGCTCACTCACACTCTCTCCTTGCTCTGGCTCTCCCGGTTGGTCTCCGGGTCGCTCTGGCTCTCGGGGGTCAGGGCCTGGTCCTCGTCGAACTCGTCGGTCACCTCGACCTGGCCGGACTCGTCACCGGTCCAGCGGATCGTCAGCTCGCCCAGAGGGGTGACCTGGTCGAAACCCACGGCTCCCTCCCGGAACAGCTCCAGCAGTGCCAGGAAGCGGGCGACGACCACCATCGTGTTCCCGGCGTCGGCGACGAGCGCACGGAAGCTGCTGCGGCGATGGCGGCGCAGCCGGTCCACGATCAAGGAGGCCTGCTCTCGGACGCTCACCGGCGGGGCGTGCAGGTGCTCCAGACCCACCCCGGGCGGCTGCGGCTTCGGGGCCATGGCCCGCGCCGCGATGACGGCGAGCTGCTCGGGGCCGATGCCCAGCACCAGCTCAGGTAGCAGCCCGGCCAGGTGCGGGTCGAGCGGGACGGAGCGGGCGACGCGGCGGGACTCCGCCTCCAGCCGGCTGCCCAGGTCACCCGCCACCTGCTTGAACGCGCGGTACTGCAGCAACCGGGCGAACAGCAGGTCGCGGGCCTCGAGCAGCGCGAGGTCGTCGTCGTCCTCCACCTCCCCGGAGGGCAGCAGCCGGGCGGCCTTGAGGTCCAGCAGCGTGGCGGCGACGACCAGGAACTCGCTGGCCTGGTCGAGGTCCCAGCTCCCTTCGTTCGCCCGGATGTGCGCGATGAAGTCGTCGGTGACCCGGGCGAGGGCGACCTCGGTGATGTCGAGCTTGTGCTTGGAGATCAGCCCGAGCAGCAGGTCGAACGGGCCGGAGAAGTTCTCCAGGTGCACCTCGAACGAGCCGCGGCTGCTCTCGCTGGTCGGCTCGCTGCTGCTCGAGTCGGAACCTGCGGTGTCGGTACTGGTCATGGCGGTCGTCGTCGCGACGAGCGACGCGCGGCTCAGGCCGCGTCGCCCCGCGCGATCAGCTCGCGGGCCAGCTGCCGGTAGGCCCCGGCCCCCGCGTGGTTGGACGCGTAGGAGGTGATGGGCTCGGCCGCCACCGACGCGTCGGGGAACTTCACCGTCCGCCCGATCACAGTGTGGAACACCCTGTCCCCGAACGCCTCGACGACCCGGGCCACGACCTCGCGGCTGTGCAGCGTCCGGCTGTCGTACATGGTGGCGAGGATGCCGTCGATCTCCAGCCGTGGGTTCAGCCGGTCCTGCACCTTCTCGATCGTCTCGATGAGCAGGGCGACGCCACGCAGGGCGAAGAACTCGCACTCCAGCGGGATGACCACACCGTGGGCCGCCGTCAGCGCGTTCACGGTCAGCAGGCCGAGCGACGGCTGGCAGTCGATCAGCACGACGTCGTAAGCCTCTACGACGTCCCGCAGCGCGCGGGCCAGCACCATCTCCCGCGCCACCTCGCCCACCAGCTGGACCTCGGCCGCGGACAGGTCGATGTTCGCCGGCAGCAGGTCCAGGTTGTGGACCCCGGTCTTCCGGACGACGTCGCCGGCCCGGACCGACCGGTCCATCAGCAGGTTGTAGACGGTGACGTCCAGCTCGTGCGGGTTGATCCCGAGGCCGACGGACAGGGCGCCCTGGGGGTCGAAGTCCACGAGCAGGACCTTGCGGCCGTACTCGGCGAGGGCGGCACCGAGGTTGATCGTGCTCGTCGTCTTGCCGACCCCGCCCTTCTGGTTGCACATGGCGATCACGCGGGCGGGGCCGTGCCGGTCCAGCGGCGGAGGGACGGGGAACTCCGGCATCGGACGACCCGTCGGGCCGAGGGCGTCGCCGGACGGCACGCCGGGGATCTCGATGCTCACAGGCGCTGTCGTCTCCGTCCTTTTGCTGCGCACCCGCGCTCCTGGCGGGGCGGCGGGTGCAGCCGACCCTAGTCGCCCGTGTTCGGCGGCATCAACACGCCCCGCCGCCTCACGTGGCTCTGGGGTGGGTGGCTGCGTACACCTCACGGAGGGTGTCGGCGGTGACGAGCGTGTACACCTGCGTGGTGGTCACCGAGGCGTGCCCGAGCAGCTCCTGCACGACCCGGACGTCGGCCCCGCCCTCGAGCAGGTGCGTCGCGAACGAGTGCCGCAGCGTGTGCGGGGACACGTCACCGGCCAGGCGCGCCCGGTCCGCCGACGCCCGCAGCACCGCCCACGCGCTCTGCCTCGACAGGCGCCCACCGCGGGTGTTGAGGAACACGGCCGGCGTCCCCCGGCCGCGGGCGGCGAGCACCGGGCGGCCCCGGACGAGGTAGGCCTCCAGGGCCCGCATTGCGTACGACCCGAGCGGCACCAGCCGCTCCTTGTTCCCCTTGCCGAGCAACCGGACCGTGGCGACCCCGTCGTCGGCGCCGGCGCCCGCGGCCAGGACGTCGTCCACGTCCAGCCCGACCGCCTCGCTGATCCGGGCACCGGAGGCATAGAGCAGCTCCAGCAGCGCCCGGTCGCGCAGCGCTGCCGGGGTGTCCCCCACCGAGGCCGCGTCGAGAAGCCGCGTGACGTCGTCCACGCTCATCGCCTTCGGCAGCCGCTTGGGAGGCGCCGGTGGTCGCACGTGCCGGGCCGGGTCGTCGGTGGTGAGGCCCTCCAGCGCGAGGAAGCGGTGCAGGCCACGGACGGCGACCAGCGTCCTTGCCGCGGACGACGCGGTGAGCTGCGTGGCGCCGTCCTCGCCGGTCCGGATCGCGGCCAGGAAGTCGCTGACGTGCACCTCGGCGACCTGGTTCGGCTCGGTGACCCCGCGCCCCGCGAGGAACCCGGCGTAGCGGGTGAGGTCCCGGCGGTAGGCGGCCAGGGTGTTGGTCGCCAGGCCGCGCTCGACGGCGACGTGCTCCAGGTACCCGCGCACGGCGCGGCTGAGGGGTGTCTGCCCCACGGAACGGCTCAGCTCAGCACCTTGTCGAGATCCGCGTGGTCCAGGCCGTGCGCGGCGGCGACCGGGGCGGAGACGACGTGACCGTCATGGACGTTGAGCCCCAGCGCGAGGGCGGCGTCGACCCGCATCGCGTCGCGCCATCCGTGGTCGGCGAGCTCGAGGGCGTACGGCAGCGTCACGTTCGTCAGGGCGTAGGTCGACGTGTGCGGGACGGCGCCCGGCATGTTCGCGACGCAGTAGAAGACCGAGTCGTGCACCCGGTAGGTCGGCTCGGTGTGCGTGGTCGGCCGGGAGTCCTCGAAGCAGCCGCCCTGGTCGATCGAGATGTCCACGAGCACGCTGCCCGGCCGCATCCGGCTGACCAGCTCGCTGGACACCAGCCGCGGGGCACGGGCGCCCGGAACCAGCACCGCCCCGATGACGAGGTCGGCGTCCAGGACCGCCTTCTCCACCTCGTACGCGTTGGACGCGACGGTCTGGCAGTGCCCCCGGTAGATCGCGTCGACCTGCCGGAGCCGGGATACGTCGCGGTCGAGCAGCAGCACCTCGGCCTGCATGCCGAGCGCAATGGCGGCGGCGTTGCGGCCGGCCACCCCGGCGCCGAGCACGACGACCTTCGCGGCGTAGCAGCCCGGCACCCCGCCGAGCAGGATGCCCCGTCCTCCGCCGACCGCCATCAGCGTCTGCGCTCCGACCTGGGGTGCGAGCCGGCCGGCGACCTCGCTCATCGGGGCGAGCAGGGGCAGTGTGCCGTCGGGGAGGCGGACCGTCTCGTAGGCCACCGCGGTGATCCCGCTGCGGCACAATGCGTCGGTCAGCTCGGCGTCGGCCGCCAGGTGCAGGTAGGTGAACAGCGTCTGGTCCGCGCGCAGCAGCGGCACCTCGGCCGGCACCGGCTCCTTCACCTTCAGCAGCAGGTCGCCCTCGGCCCACACGTCCTCGGCCTTGTCCAGGACGGTCGCACCGGCGGCCGCGTAGTCGTCGTCGCTGATCGAGGACCCGGAGCCTGCTCCCGCCTCCACGAACACCTGGTGCCCCCGGGCCGTGAGCTCATGCACACCGGCGGGCGTGATCGCCACGCGGTACTCCTGGTCCTTGACCTCGCGCGGGATGCCCACCTTCACGCCGGCCACTCTAGTGTCGAAGCGCCATCCGGATGAGATGCCATCCGGAAGACCAGCGGAGATTATCTGCCGAGATCACGTGCCGAGATCACATGCCGAGATCACGTGCCGAGATCACCTGCCAGATCAGCCCGACGGGAGCACCGATGCGTCTCATCCGTCCCATTCCGTACGCCCACACCCCTGCCCGGGCCACGTTCCAGGTCGTCGGTGACCTGCTCCTGGTCACCTGGGTCTGGTTCTGGGTGTCGGCCGGGTTCACCGTCCGGGACGCCGTGGCTCGCCTCGCCGAGCCCGGCCGCCGGCTCGAGCAGGGAGCCGGGGACGTCGCCACGTCGCTCCGGGAGACCGGTGACCGTGCCGCTTCGGTCCCGTTCATCGGCGACCGGCTGCGGGCACCGCTCGACTCCGCCGGGGACGCCGCGGACTCGATCGCGGCGGCCGGCCACCAGCAGGTGCAGGTGGTAAACGACCTGGCGGTGCTGCTCGGCCTGGTCGTCGCCGCGATCCCGGTGCTGCTGGCGGTGCTGCTGTGGGTACCAGGCCGGGTGCGTTTCGCCCGGCGCGCGGCTGCCGCCCGCCGGTTCATCGACGCCGACGCCGACCTGTCCCTGTTCGCCCTGCGTGCCATGGCGAACCAGCCGATGCACCGCCTGGCCCGCGTGAGCGGCGACCCGGTCAGCGCGTGGCGTGCCGGCGACCCGGCGGTCGTCCGGGCGCTGGCGGACCTCGAGCTGCGGGACGCCGGGCTACGCGCCCCCGCGCGGCTGGCAGGATCGGCGCCGTGAGCAGCCCTCCCCCGCCGCGAACGGCGTTCGTGCTCGGCGGCGGGGGTGTGCTCGGCTCGGCAGAGGTCGGGATGCTGCGGGCGCTCGTGGAGGCCGGCATCGAGCCCGACGTGGTGGTCGGCACGAGCGTCGGGGCTCTCAACGGCGCAGTGGTCGCCGCAGACCCGAGCTGGCCGTCGGTGGAACGCCTGACCGAGCTGTGGACGTCGTCGGCGGCGGCGGTGTGGAGCACCTCGACCGTGAGCCGGGTGAGGACCATCGCGCGCACCCGGACCGCGTGGCACAGCAACGAGCCCCTGCGCCAGATGCTCACCGAGTACCTGGGTGACCCGCTGATCGAGGACCTGGCGGTGCCGTTCCAGTGCTGTGCGGCCAGTGTCGAACGGGCGTCCGAGCACTGGTTCACCTCCGGTCCCCTGATCCCCGCGGTGCTCGCCTCGTGCGCCGTCCCCGGGCTCTTCCCGGCCGTCGAGGTGGGCGGCGAGCACTACCTGGACGGCGGCTTGGTCGACTCCATCCCCGTCGGCCGCGCCGTCGAGCTCGGCGCCAAGGCCATCTACGTGCTGCAGGTCGGCCGGATCGAGCGCCAGCTGACCGCTCCCCGCATGCCGTGGGAGGTGGCGCTGGTGGCCTTCGAGATAGCCCGCAGGCACCGGTTCAGGCGCGACATGTCGAACGTGCCGGAGGACGTGGAGGTGCACGTCCTGCCCTCCGGCGAGGAACCGGCGAGGATCACGAACCTGCGCTACAAGGACACGTCCGCGGTGTCGCGACGGATCCAGTCGGCCTACCGCGCGTCGATGGAGTACCTGGAACGACGCCGATGAGGTTGCCTCCCACCTGGTTTCGCCGGGCTGTGCTGGCGCCGGCCGTCGTCGTCCTGACCGTGCTGCTGCTGTTGACGTGCCCGCTGTGGCTCCTCGCCGCGGCGGTGGTCTCCCCCCTGATCCCCGGCAGGTGGCGTCCGCTGCGCGTGTTGTGGATGGTGCTCCTGTACCTGCTGCTGGAGTCGGCCGCGCTCGCAGCGCTGTTCGTGCTGTGGGTGGCCTCGGGGTTCGGCCGGAACCTGCGCACCCCGGCCTTCCAACGCACGCACTACGACCTGGTGCAGACCGTGCTCCGTGTGCTGTACAACGAGGCGGTCCGCGTGCTGGGTGTCTCGGTCGTCGTGGAGGGGCCCGAACCGTCCGGGTTCGAGGGCCGGCCGCTCGTCGTGTTCAGCCGGCACGCCGGCCCGGGCGACTCGTTCCTCATCGCGCACGCCCTGCTGTCCTGGTACGACCGTGAACCGCGGATCGTGCTGAAGGACACGCTGCAGTGGGACCCGGCGATCGACGTGCTCCTCGGGCGGCTGCCGAACCGGTTCATCCGGCCCGAGCCGGGGCGGGGCGGTGACCTCGTCGAGGCCCAGATCCGCGACCTGGCAACGGGCCTCGACGACAACGACGCCTTCGTCATCTTCCCCGAGGGTGGGAACTTCACCGAGCAACGACGCGCCCGTGCGATCGCCCGGCTTCGTGAGCGAGGGCTGCTCGGTGAGGCCGAGAAGGCCGAACGGATGCGGCATGTGCTCGCACCCAGGCCCGGTGGTGTGGTCGCCGCTCTGACCGCCGCCGAGGACGCCGACGTCGTGTGGGTCGCGCACAGCGGGCTGGAGCACGTCGTGAGCGTCCTCGACCTGTGGAGGGCCTTGCCCGTCGACACGCCGATCACGATGCGCTGGTGGCGGGTTCCCCGTGACGAGGTACCGGAGGACCGCGCCAGCCGCATCGAGTGGCTCTACGAGTGGTGGGGCCGCATCGACGACTGGATCGGTGAGCAGGTGGGCGAGGACGCACGGTGAGCCGCGGTCGCGCAACCCGGGGGGCACGGCCCGGAGGCCCACGGCCCGGAGGCCCACGGCCGGTCGCCGGCACCTACGAGGTCGACACCGGCGTCGTCGAGCTCGTCCAGGAGCCGGGCGACCCGCAGCTGTGGACGCTGTGGCTGAACGGCGTGCCCAGCTCGCCGATCCACCTGGAGGAACCAACCGTCCTGGACTTCGAGTACCTGCGCTGGATGGCGGCGGTTCTCGACGTGCTGCCGCCCGGTCCCGTTGACGCGGTGCATCTTGGCGGAGCGGCCTGCGCGCTCCCCCGGTACGTGGAGGCGACGCGCCCGGGCTCTGCTCAGGTCGCGATGGAGCTGGACGGCGAGCTGGCGCGGCTCGTGCGGGAGTGGTTCGACCTGCCCCGCTCACCCAGACTCCGCATCCAGGTCGGCGACGCGCGGGCACGCCTGATGAGCCGTCGGGACGGCAGCGCCGATGTCGTTGTGCGAGATGCGTTCTCCGGGGCCACGACGCCCCGGCACCTCACCACCGTGCAGTTCCTCCAGGACGTGCGACGTGTCCTCAGGGACGAAGGCGTCTACCTGGCCAACGTCGCGGACCGCTCCCCTCTCACGTTGCTCCGCTCGGAGGTGACCGCCCTCCGGACCGTGTTCCCGCACACCGCTGTCGTGGCCGAGAGCTCCATGCTCAAGGGTCGCCGCTACGCCAATGCCGTTCTGCTGGGCAGCCGCTCACCGCTGCCGCTTCGGGAGCTGATCCGGCGGTTGGCGAGGGAGCCCGTCACCACGCGCGTGGTGAGCGGTGAGGCGCTCGGCGCGCTGGCGGCTGGCGCAAAGGCGCTCCAGGACCCACCATCCTGACGTGACCGAGGAAGCGCTTACGGCGGCGAACAAGGCTCAGCACAGTGACCTGATGACAGCGCTCGCAAGGCTGGGCTTCGTCGTGACAGGGGCGCTGTTCCTCCTGCTCGGCTGGATCGCCGCACGCATCGCGCTGGGTGGTTCGAACGCCGGCCCGAACGCCGACCAGTCCGGGGCGCTGGCGCAACTAGCCTCCGCCCCCGGAGGCCCGGTGCTGCTGTGGCTCACCGTGATCGGGTTCGCCTCGATCGGCCTCTGGCACGTGCTGCAGGGTCTGTCCAGGCTGCGGGCCCGGCCGGACGGCCGGCGCGGCGGTTGGTCGGACGCCTGGAAGCCGGTCGCCACAGGGGTGGTCTACTTCGTCCTCGGGTACACCGCCACGACGTTCGCCAGAGGGGTGAGTCAGTCCAGCAAGGAGCAGACCCGGGACTTCAGCGCGGTGCTCATGGCCCATCCCGCCGGCAAGGTCGCTCTTGTCCTGGCCGGTGTGGTGATCCTTGTCGTGGCGGCCTACCACCTCTACAAGGGCGTCACGCAGAACTTCACGGAGGATCTGCGCGGTCCCGGCGACAACGGGATCAGCGCGATGGTGAAGGCGCTCGGCGTGGTCGGCTACGTGGCGAAGGGCGTGGCCTTCGGGATCGTCGGCGTGCTGGTGATCGTCGGCGTGGTGCGGTCCGACCCGGCGAAGGCGAGCGGTCTCGATGCGGCCCTCAGGACGTTGCGCGCCGAGCCGTTCGGCACGGCGTTGCTTCTCGCCGTGGCCTTCGGGTTCGCGTGCTACGGGCTGTACATGTTCGCCCGCGCCCGCTACTCCCGGTTCTAGCCATCCCCGTTCACGGGTTGATCATGAAATCCCCGTTCACACGCCCAACCCCTCCCGCGTGATCATGAAATCCTCGTTCCACGCCCAACCCCTCCCGGCTGATCATGAAATTCCCGTTCACGCCCCCCGCGTGACCCCCCCGCGTGATCATGCAGCTGTGCGGGGCGCGGCGGGTGGGCGGGGCTGATCGATGCAGCCGTGGATGCAGGAAAGTGGTCGTCAGAACGCGCTTTTCCTGCATCCACGCCTGCATCCATCCCCCGCTGGTGGCCGCCGCTCGCCCTCCCCCGCTCATCATGAAATGCCGGTTCACGGTGAACCGGGATTTCATGATCAACTCAAGGGTTTGGGTGGGTTGGGTCGGGTCGGGGCGGAGTCGGGGGGCAGGTCAGAGCGCGGCGAGCTCCGTACTCAGGTCGTCCAGTCCGAGAGAACCGAGCGACAGCGCCGCCATGTGCCAGGTCTTGAGGTTGAACTGCTCACCCCGCTCCTGGTGCCGGCGCCGGGCCTCCTCCCGCCCGGCCAGCCAGGCGCGTTCGCCGAGCTTGTAGCTGATCGCCTGACCCGGCCAACCGAGGTAGCGGATCACCTCGCTGTCGATGAACGCGTCCTCGCTGCCGGAGTGGGCACGCAGGAACTCGCGGCCGATGTCGTGGTTCCAGCGCTCCCCCGGGGCGATCGGCGAGTCAGCCGGTACCTCGAGCTCCAGGTGCATGCCGATGTCGATGACGACCCGGACGGCGCGAAGCATCTGCGCGTCCAGGTAACCGAGTCGCGCTCCCGGCTCCGCCAGGTAACTGAGCTCGTCCATCAGCCGCTCGGCGTACAGCGCCCAGCCCTCGGTGGTCGCGGAGACGGAACCGATCGTCGTCTGGAACATCGACAGCTGCGGTGCCACGTACGCCCACTGACCGAGCTGGAGATGATGACCCGGTACGCCCTCGTGGTACCAAATGCTGACCAGGCGCCACAGTGGGAAACGCGTCTGCCCGAGCGTCGGCAGCCAGGTGCGGCCCGGTCGGCTGAAGTCCAGTGACGGCCTGGTGTAGTACGGCGCCGCGGCGCTGCCGGGGGGCGCGATCATCGCTTCCACCTTGCACACCGGCTCGGCCAGGTCGAAGTGCTTGCCGTCCAGGTCGGCGATCGCCTGGTCCATCAGCTGCTGCAGCCGCTCCCGGATCTGGTCGGCCCCCTCGACGGCCTCCCCGTGCTGGTCGAGGTACCGCATCGCGTCCACCGGTGACGACCCCGGTAGCACCCGGCCCGCCTCGAGACGCATCTCCTCGGCGATGCGCAGGTACTCCTGCCAGCCCCACTCGTACGCCGACCGCAGCGCCGCGCCGTCCATCTGCGCTCCCGTGCTGGCGCGGACGCCGATCGCGTACCGGTCCGCCCCGACCGCGTCGGGTGTCCCCTCGGCCCTCGGCAGGTAGGTCCCGGCGAGGTAGTCACGCACTTTCGCCACGGCCTCGTCGGCAGCGCGGGCGTGCGGTTGCAGGCGGTCGCCCATCCCGTCCGGGGCGGCGGCGACGAAGCCCTGGAACCACGGCCGCTGCCCACCGAGCCACTCCCCCAGCTGGGCGACCACGGTGCGCACCTGCCGGGGGGCGGCGTACATGCCTCGACGGTGTCCCTCCTCCAGGCGCTCGAGGAACTGGCCGTAGGCCAGCGGGACCCGGGCGACGCGGCGGCCGATCACCTCCCACTGGTGGTCGGTGTCGGTCGGCATCATCATGAACAGCTGCCGCACTGCGTGCACCGGCGAGAAGATGTTCCGCAGCGCCCGCAGGTCCTCACCGGACTCGTGCACGGCGAGGTCGCTGCTGAGCCGCTCCTCGAGGAGTGCCGCGCCCCGGCGCTCGAGATCGTCGGCTGTGGCGTCCGGGCCGAGATCCTGTAGTGCGCGCAGTGTGTGCCGCGCGAGTTCCGCCTCCGCGG